>JAFMCP010000013.1 GCA_017857705.1 Candidatus Nanopelagicales bacterium | reverse complement strand
AGCATTCCCTCGCGCAGCTTTGCGCACAAATGGATTCGTCATGTGAACCCCTCCTAATTTCAGTCCTACATTGAGTACCGATCAAATTCCAGACTGGGAAAGTGTGTATGTCGAGATGCAAGTATGAAAAAATCTAGGTTCGAAAGTGGATGATTTCCAGCGTGATTTGGATAGATCCCAGGGTGGATTACCACCACACTGTATTCAAGTGCCCCATTATTTAAGGAGTTTCCCATGACCAAGGCAATACTTGACGGCAAGGACTTCAAACTCGGACTCTTCTCATCCAACTGTTCTGGTGGCATGGCTGTTTCTAAGGCCCCTGACCGCTGGAGCGCGAGTTGGGATGACAATCTGCGCCTCGCTCAGATAGCCGATGAAGTCGGCATTGACTTCCTTCTCCCCATTGCCCGCTGGATCGGGTACGGAGGCGAAACAAATTTTCACGGTTCCGTCCTTGACCCGACCGTTTGGGCAGCCAGCATCCTTGCTAGTACCAAGCGCATCAGTGTCTTTGCCACTATTCACACGGCCTACAACCACCCCATAGTGGTGGCTAAGCAAATGGCAACCGTTGATCAAGTGGGTAAAGGCCGTGCTGGACTCAATGTCGTTGCCGGTTGGAATAAGCCCGAGTACGACACTTTCGGTGTCGAGCTCCCTGAAGATCACAATGATCGCTACGAGTATGCGCAAGAGTGGTTTGACATCGTCAAGAAGATTTGGACTACTGAGGGATCATTTGACTGGGACGGGAAGTTTTTCCAACTACAACACGTTGAGAGTCTGCCAAAGCCCTATGACGGGATGATTCCTATTCTCAACGCAGGATCCTCTCAACAGGGTCGAGAGTACGCATCTCGGAATGCGAACTTTGTGTTCACCATCGTGGGCGGTCCCGAAGATGGTGCGGAGGTCGTCAAAACAGTCACCAACCAAGCAGAAGAGGAATTTCACCGTAAAGCGGGCGTGTTCACACTGGGGTACTGCGTGGTTCGTCCTACTGAAAAGGAAGCAAAAGAATTTCTGCACTATTACGCAGAGGAAAATGCCGACTGGGGCGCGGTTGACAATCTCATGACACTGCAGGGAATGCATGCCCAGTCATTCACCCCTGAGATGCTGTCAATGTTCCGGGGACGTTTTGCCGGTGGACATGGGTCTTGCCCCATCATTGGCACTCCAGATCAGGTTGCTGATGAGATCGAGAGGTTCGCCAAGGCCGGTTTTGGCGGTATGACTCTGTCGTTCTTCGACTACGCAGCTGAACTGCCATACTTCGCCGAGGAAGTCCTTCCGCGCCTAGAAGCCAAGGGCGTTCGACTGCCCCGATAATGGTTCAACGATCAAAAGTCTCAATGGGCAGGCCTCCTAGCCGGTCAGCGCCTACAGTGAAACCACTGAATTTCAGGCGCACATCAAGGAGGTCTTCCATGGCAGTAAATGTGAGTGGGGATACACGCGTTGCCGAATGCAATCAGATCTTCAACCTGACCAGCAGTCAGGCCGCCGTTCTCCGTGATGAGGTGGCAGCCCGAACTACACCGCACGAAGTTCTAACCAAGGAATCATCCCTCCAAGGAAAAGTTGGGATGATCACCATGCCCTCGTCGCGGTTCGTCTTTGTGCGCTACGGCGGGAATGTCGTCGTTGAAGCACCCCCCACCAACGATCGGATAGTTGCGACAATTCCCCTAGGTCCCATGGGTGTCAGCCACCGCAATCATGTGAAGCCAACATATTTCACTTCTGGATTTATCCTTTCACCTAACAACGTGACCGTGATGCGTCCGGATCCCTGGGCCGGTGCGCTCATTATTGCCAGTGATGCGGAGCAATTGAATAATCAAAGAAAGAAAGTGTTGGGAGAATCCAATACATCATCAATCACACTCGCAGAAGACTCCAACGTGGGCTCTCGTTGGCTCACCCACACCTGCCGCAGTTTGTGGGAATTGGCTTCAACGATTCCTAGTGAGACGCCAGTCCAAGTCATGGAAAAATTCCTGGGTGTCATGGAGGACAATCTTCTCAATGCACTGATTATGGCCACCGAAGATCCACAGGCCATTGGCGCAGTGGAGAGCAGTCGGGCTCGCAACATTCAGAATTGGATCGAGGCTCATTACCAAGAGCCACTCACCGTTGCTGACTTGGCGGCTGCAGTGGGATTAAGTGTCCGTCACCTTCAAGTCTCGGTTCAAGAACATTTTTCGGTTGGACCAATGGAATTACTCAGGGACATTCGTCTTTCTAAACTCCACAGTCTTTTGCGTTCATCAGATGCGGATCAATCCACCGTTGCGACTTTGGCCTACAGTGTTGGATTCACTCACTTGGGCCGGACATCACAGTTCTATCGGGAAAAATATGATGAGTGCCCCTCGCGCACCCTCAAAAGAAGTATGCATGAATAGACCACCACGAATCGCTGTAATCTATTACTCCGCAACAGGAAACGTGGCACACCTAGCTCACAATATTGCTTTAGGCGCTCGGAGTGTGGGGGCCGAATCCAGGGTCCTGCGGGTTCAGGAGACTGCACCACCCGAAGCCATCGCACGCAACCCTTCTTGGCAGAGTTTTGTTGAGGAAGCCACAGACGAGATGGCAAATTTGTCGGATCTTGAATGGGCTGATGGAATTGCATTGGGCTCACCCACTCGATTTGGTGGACCCGCCAGTCAACTGAAAGCGTTCGTCGACACCACGGGGTCCCTGTGGGCTAGTGGCGTGCTCGCCAACAAGGTTGGAACCTCATTCACTAGTGCGTCCACCCAACATGGTGGACTCGAGTCAACGATTCTTGCGATAAATAATATTTTTTATCATTGGGGAACACTCATCATGCCCCTCGGATATCCCAACGAACAAATTCGCAAACGGAGTGGGAATCCCTACGGTGCCTCGCATTTTGCATCTAGTCGAAATTCAGATGACACATCACATACCGCAGCAGCATTTACCCAAGGAGAACGGTTAGCACATGTGGCAGCAGCATGCTCGGGATTGGAACAGGCATGAGTGATCTCATCCATATCGTTGCTATCGGCGGTACAACCCGCCCTGGCTCTTCCAGTGAAAAAGTCCTTCGAGTTTCAGCACGGGCGGCGCAGGACGCCGGCGCGCGGGTCACCTTCATCACGGGCTCTGATTTGATCCTGCCCATTTATGAAACACGAACGAGCGAACGAGACGAACGCGCCCAACATCTGGTAGCTCAAGTTCGAAATGCTGATGGAATTCTCATTTCCAGTCCGGGGTACCACGGCGGAATGAGTGGCCTCATCAAAAATGCAATTGATTATCTTGAAGATCTCAACGACGATCCCCGCCCTTATCTTCATGGCCGAGCGGTTGGGTGTATCGCCAGCGCCTACGGGTGGCAAGCCTCAGTGACAACGCTGCACCAGCTTCGCCAGGTCACCCATGCCCTCCGGGGCTGGCCCACTCCTCTGGGTGGAGCAATAAATTCACAAGTAACACAATTCGATGATGCTGGGGAATCAACCGACTCTGCGGCAATTTCAAACCTGCACATCATCGGCTCCCAGGTCGTGAAGTTTGCACGCGCTTTCCGCCAAACCACACCGTTGCCATAAACGTTGGGTGGTTTCGCAATCAACGAAACCCAGAGCCGCTAATCTGTCCGAGTGAACGAGTGGTCAGCCGATACAACCCTGAAAGACGAGGCCCTTTCTGAGCGTAGGGATGCCCTACTCCAAGGGATCGCGCGACCACAGTCACTGATCTTCACCATCTACGGCGCTTACAGCCGGGCCTTGGACGGATGGATGCCTGTCGGTGCTCTATTAGAACTCTTGCGTGAGATCGGGGTGGAAGATGCTGCCGTCCGAAGCGCACTATCTCGCTTCAAGCGTCGAGGGGTATTGCTTTCCGAGTCGCGAGATGGGTTAGCCGGATATGCGCTGAGTGAGAGTGCTCGACGCACGTTCGACACGGGTGACGCCCGGGTTTTGGAGCGACGGGAGCCACCATCAAATGACCTTTGGGTTCTCATTGCATTTTCCATCCCCGAAAAATCACGTGACCTGCGCTACCGCCTTCGCTCGCGGCTATCCCGAGTTGGGTTTGCCCAAGTTACGGGTGGGCTCTGGATCGCACCGGAAGGCCTCGAGCCTGATGCTCGGTTAGTTATTGATTCACTCGGGGTGATTGATCATGTTGATGTCTTTCGCGGTGAACACGTTGCCTCTCGCAGTATGCCCGAAGCGGTCGGAGAATGGTGGGACTTGAACGCAATTGCTGATGGGTACCAAGACTTCACTCTAGCGTTTGAGACTCTCATGGAGGATTACCAAGCAGATCAGATTCCCATGACGCCACTGCAAGCATTCATTGATTACACACGCGTTCTCACCGCTTGGAGACCATTGCCATATCGAGATCCAGGGCTACCCGAAGCACACCTGCCACACAATTGGCCTGGTATTCAAGCAACTCGGACGTTTTTCTACTTCTACGACACGTTGGGTGATCTGGCTCAGCAGCATGTCATCAATATTTGTTCCGCACGCAATGCGCAATCTTAGAAATCCGAAGTAGGTTGCCACTTTCCATACACTCCACGTAAAACATCAGTAATTTCCCCGACCGTTGCGTACTCCTTTACCGCGAGTACTACCGCAGGAACAATATTGATTCCCGCTTGAGTGGCCAGCAATAGGTTTCCCAAAGATTCAGCAACCCTGCCGGCATCCCGCTGTGCCTTCACATTTCCAAGATCAGCGATTTGGCGTTGTTCGCTCTCCTTGTCAATTTTGAAAACTTCAAATCGGGCAGACTCTGAGACAAATGTATTAACACCAATAACTTTTCGGTCACCCGAATCAATCGCACGCGCGGTTTCATAGGCACTGTCAGAGAGTTTGGTCGCAAAATAGCCCGACTCAATACACGCAAGTGCTCCACCAAGGTTGGCGATCAAGTCCATCTCGGTGAAAATTGCTAATTCGAGTTCATCCGTCAGCCTCTCCAAGAGCTCGCTGCCACCGAGTGGATCAACAAGCCCTGTGACTCCCGTTTCAAAAGCAACAACCTGCTGGGTGCGAAGGGCAAGTGTGGCAGCTGCCTCCGTTGGCACGCCCAAGGCTTCATCGAATGCACACACGTGCATTGTTTGACAACCACCCAATGCAGCAGCAAGTGTCTCGATTGATGTACGCACGACATTATTCAGTGGTTGCTGTGCTGTCAATGAGGAACCGGCTGTGAAGGCGAATATTCTCAGCTGCTCCGACCGAGGATCATGTGATCCGTAGGTTTCACGCATCAGCTTCGCCCACACGCGTCGAGCTGCGCGGAATTTTGCAATTTCCGGCATGAACTCCATATTGCTGGAGAGAAAGGTGAACAGCGTCGGTGCAACGTCGTCGACGGTCATTCCGCGTTCAATGGCTGCATCCATGTACGCCCGGGCATTAGCAAATGTAAATGCGATTTCCTGAACGGCGCTCGATCCTGATTCGCGAATGTGGTAGCCACTCATTGCAAGGGATACCCACCGTGGAATTTTGCTGGCTACATGTTCAATAACATCCACTGACAACTTGAGCCCTGCTGGCGCCGGAAAGATTTGAGTTCCACGGGCAAAATATTCTTTGAGCACGTCATTTTGAATAAACATCCCGAACTTATTGGGATCAACACCGCGCTTTTCGGCCAATGCTTCAAACATCGCGGCCCAGATGTAGCCAATGGAATTGGCAGTTGTTCGGACCTGAGTGATTTTGTCGAGTTCGATACCTTCCATCAAGATTTCAATGTCAGCCAGACTGTCTATTGCGACGCCAACTTTGCCCACCTCCCCCGCGGCCAGTGGATTGTCTGAATCAATTCCCATTTGGGTGGGAAGATCCAAAGCAACACTAAATCCCGTTAGACCTTGATCTAGCAATGCACGAAATCGAGCATTGGTCTCCTTGGCAGTTCCAAAGCCTGCATATTGACCCATGGTCCAGACTCCGGGATCAGGACTGATTCCACGGGTGTAGGGATAAGCACCAGGAGCTTCTTGGCTCAGGGAGTTACTCACTTTAGTTACCCTTTCCGATTACTTCTTCAGCCTTATTCAATTCATTAAGCTCATTCAGCATTTAGTTCTTCCCGCAAGACTTTTTTCGCGATTTTCCCGGTTGAGTTCAGCGGAAATTCGGTCACGATGCGAACATCTTTAGGCTTCTTATATGAAGCCAAGTTTACTTTGCAATGCTCCAAAATTGCTTCCACACTGGTGTCCGCCCCACCACGAAGGGTCACCAGTGCTGTGACGTGCTGCCCCCAGTCGGGGTCATTAACTCCGACGACCGCTACTTCATGTACGCCCGGAACTTCGGCGATTATGTCTTCGATTTCACGTGGATAGATGTTGTACCCGCCCGAAATAATCATGTCACCTTTCCGGTCGACCAAGAAGAGATAATCGTCAGCATCAAGGCGACCAAGATCGCCCGTGTAGAGCCAGCCGTCACGCACCGCCTTGGTCACCGTGTTGTCGTGACCCGCTTGTCCGTAATACCCCCGCATGACGTGATCCCCTCGAGTTATCACCTCGCCTATTTCACCCGCCGGTACATCGGCACCCTGTTCATCAACAATTCGAATTTCAACTCCATTACATGGGTTTCCCGCACTTGTGAGCAACTCAGGTTCACCAAAAATTCCACGTCGATGTTCCTCCGGTCCCAGCACCGTGACCGGGGGGATCGCCTCAACTAACCCGTAATACTGGCTCATATTGACCGTAATGCGCTCATAGCAATCCTTGATTTGCTCGGGTGGCATCGGTGCACCCGCATAACCCATGATCTCCAGATTCTTCATCCGCTCGCGCGAGATGTCTGGCATGGCGAGCAGGCGCGCCACCATCGTTGGAACAAGCGCGGTCCCATTTGCTCCACGGTTTTCAATGGCGTCAACCAATTCTTCGGGATCAAACTTAGCTTGAACAATTTGTTTAGCCCCAAAGGTGAAATAGGAAAGGACAAAAAGGCCACTGGTATGAGTCACTGGTCCCGCATGAACCCAAGTACTGTTTTCATTAGGTACTTTGCCCAGAAAATCAGTAACGATGTTATGCATACTTGCCATTCGGTTACGGTGCGTCCGAATCGCACCTTTGGGATTCCCCGTTGTCCCGCTTGAGTAATTCAGCGAGACCAACGCATCTGGATCCACGGAAAGAAGAAGTGGTTCGGGTGATTGTGCGGCTAAGAAGCGTTCGTATTCGATGCTGTCCCCAGGATCGCCGTTGATGACAATGACGTGATCCACCAAGGATCGAATATCTGCGGTCTGGTCCCAGAATTTAACATCAAGAATAAGTACTTTGGGTGTGCAGTCTCTTGTGATCCGAACCCAATCTGTTGGGTGCAAGCGGTAATTTAAAGCCACGCGGCACAGTCCAGCAGTGCTGATACCCAGGTCAGTTTCAATGTAAGTGTTCTGATTGGACTGCAGATCTAAAACCCGATCACCGGTCTCAAGTCCCAATCCACGCAATCCACGCGCAAGTTGCATTACTCGAGCTCCTGTTTGACCGTAGGTGCTTTCACCTTCAGGACCAATGAGGGCAATACGGTCCCGGTACCTACGCATTGAGCGTGCGACGAGTCGACCAACGTCCATTGTGGTGCCTCCTAGTTAATGTGGATTTCTAGTTTGTGGGTGGTGAAACATAAGCGGCGTCCAAAACCCAGCAGCCCTGTTCGAGAACTGTCACTGGATTAATGTCTAACTCACAGTCTGTTGGCCAGTTACGAACACCGTGGGCGAGATTCTGAATAAAGCTGACCAATGCATTTCGGTCTGCTGGCTGAGCGCCACGAACACCGGATAGCAATTGATCGAGTGCGGTCTCAGAAATCATTTGCTCAATGTCGCTTTGACTCACAGGCAATAATCGCACGGAAGCACTAGCCACAACCTCGGTTAAGACCCCGCCGACGCCCACGGTGAGGACAGCTCCCATTGAGCTTCCACTGATGCCGACAAGAACTTCGACCCCACCGGGAACGAACCGTTCAATGAGTACATCACCACCCATGGCTTTAAGCGGCGTAAAAGCCTGATGGGCTCGATCCGCTGTTACATCAAGAACGACACCGCCTGCATCGGATTTGTGGAGGAGTCCGGGAACTACCGCTTTGAAAACCGCCCTACCGCCAACCTTTTCAACCGCATCGACAACCTGTGCCGACTCGCTAACAAGGATCGACTCAGGGATTGGTAACCCTGAAGCGGCGAGCAATTCTTTTAATTCTTTTTCTGAAGCACCTTGTTTAGGCACGGGAATGTCGATTGAATTAACTTCAACGAGAGTGCGCTCAATCCTTGTATTCACGCTCGCGAGGGCTCGTAATGCTGCTACTGCGCGTTCGGGGGTGGGATAAACGGGAACCCCAGCCCTTTTGAGTACCTCCGCACCCTCCGGTGCAAGTGCGGCCGCACCAGTGCGAACAGCAACCACGGGAAGGCCTGTTCGTTTTCGTACTTCACGCAGGGCGGATGCAATTGCGTCAACATCCTTACCCACTAGGACTGCGAAGCAGGCCACGATTGCATTCACTGCCGGATCATCAGCCAAACGATCAACACATCGTTCAAATAGTCCCGGCTCGGCCATCACCGCTGCGGTTACATCAACGGGATTCGTTGCATTGCCATAACTTGGCACAATCTGTTCAAGGTCAGAGACCGTGGCTTGATCAAGAGCGGCTAGAACAAGACCCTCTTTTTCGATTGCATCGACGGCGAGGATCCCACTCCCACCCGATGTTGTGACGATGCCGATTCCCGAGCCCGACATAGTTGTTTCTGATCCAAACAGGGAGGCGACATCGAGTAACTCGTCAATGTTGTCAACCCTGGCGATGCCGTGTTGCTTCAACCCTGCGCTTACTACTTTGTCTGGTGAGGCCAACGCCCCTGTATGTGATGCCGCCGCTTCTGCTCCCGCCGCACTGCGTCCGGCTTTCAGAATTGCAATCGGCTTGGTTGCTGCAACGCGCGAGAGAGAGTCCAGATTCCCCAATGACTCAACGTACATAACGACCGCGTCAATATCGGGGTCCTGTGCGAGTTGCACGGCGACTTCAGTTGCAGTGACATCTGCTTCGTTACCCGTTGTGATGGCAATACCTATGGGCACACCCCTTTCAAGACCTAGTGACAGTGCTCCAAAGCCAAGTGCACCCGATTGACTGACTAAGGCAATACGTCCGGCGGGTAGTGGCGTGGCCTCGGAAGAAAAGACTGGGCTAAAGGTCGCCAACACTCTGTGAGAACCACCAACTGACCCAATGCAGTTGGGTCCAACAATTCGCATTCCCTTGCTGCGAGCAATGTCAACCAATTCCTGTTGCGCTGCAGCACCTTCTTCATCTACTTCAGCGAATCCTGAGGACATAACGATGGCCACATTGACGCCTGAATCAGCGCATTCCTGCACTGCGGGTTTAACCAGATGAGCCGGAACCATGATGAGTGCCAGGTCAATATGGTGAGGGACAGCAGCGATAGAAATAAAAGTTTCCAAGCCAAAAATGGTGCCGCCTTTGGGGTTTACCGGTGCGATAAATCCTTCAAAACCATGTTTGATCAAGTATTCCAATGGCAACCGACCCATTGCGCCGGCACGCTCCGTTGCCCCAATAACGGCAATGGATTCAGCCGCCCAGAGGGGACGTAGATCAAGTTGATCAAGAGGTGATCTCACGGGAGAATCGCTATTCCTTCAATCTCAATCAGTGCTTCCTCATCCCACAGGCGGGTGACTCCAATAAGTGTCATGGCCGGATATTCCCGACCAATAAGCCGTTTCCATACCGCTCCTATTTCCCGGGACTGGGCGCGATAATCAGCCGGATCAACACAGTAAATGGTGAGCTTGGCCAGTTGCGCTGGATTTCCACCCGCGGCCGCAAGGGCCGTCAGCAGATTCTCCAAAACTTTTTCCACTTGCTCGACAATTGTTTCGCCAACGATGACGTTGTCAGAGTTCAGAGCAGTTTGTCCTGCTAACAGGACGATAGTGGAGCCTTCTGCAACAACAGCGTGAGAAAAACCAATTGGTGGTGCAAGTGACTCCGGGTTGATTCGTCGCACGGTCATATCTGAACCTTTCCGCCATCAAGGGTGATCCCTTGTCCATTTATTGCACCCTGATCACAGATGAGGAATCTGACAGCAGCCGCAACTTCTTGGGGCTGGATCAATTTTCCGTGACCTTGCTCTTGTGCCAAGGTATGTAGTACTTCATCTCTATTCCTACCCGTGTTCGAAACAATAGAGTCAACAGTACGGGCCGTCATCGGAGTATCAACATATCCGGGACAAACAGCATTCACGGTAATTCCATACGACGACAATTCGGCAGCGGCTGAACGCACCAAGCCCAAAACGCCATGTTTGGCTGCCGTGTACGCCGAGATGTACGGGGCACCAACACGCGACGCGACGCTGGCAATGACAACAATCCGGCCAAAGCCTTGTTCTTTCATCGTCGGAACTGCAGCGCGAATAAATCGAAATGGCGCATTGAGATTGACTTCCATCATGCGCGCCCACAATGCGTCATCAGTTCGCGTGATGGGTGCAGAGATACCTTCTCCCGCATTTATAACAAGAACATCCAGACCATTCCATTCGCTCACCACTCGCTGGACAATCATGTCGGCGGCGTGGGGGTCGGTCACATCTCCGGGAATGACAAGATTCGGCACCGTCAAAGTGCTTGCAACTGCAAGCAAATCGGATTCGGTCCGGGCAGTCATGGCAATTGGGTAGCCTAAATGGGCCAAATCATCGACAATTGCAGCACCAATCCCCCGACTGGCACCGGTCACTAGGCAACGGAAAGGAGATTGCCTCGACACATTCATCGGCTTTTCCTTCCTAATCGAAAATATTGGGACCTAAAGACCCCATGAGTAGTGCACTTCGCTGTCGATCGGCAATAATACGTCATATGACCCCCAACCGTCCTGTAGTTGCCGCAGCAAAGCGGACAATGTTCGGCAAGAATCGCGGAGCCCTCTCGGGGATTCGCCCCGATGACCTCCTTGCTCTGAGCCTTCGTGAGCTCGCGGCGTCTATTCCTGAATTAGAACTGGCTCGAGTCGATGACATAGTTATGGGTGACGCTAATGGCGCCGGCGAGGACAACCGGAATGTGGCCCGCATGGGCGCACTCCTGGCTGATTTTCCCGTCACAATTCCTGGCGTGACCTTGAACCGACTGTGCGGCTCAGGAGGCGAAGCAATCGTGCAAGCTTCGAGAGCCGTTCACGTGGGCGACATGGACATCGTGATCGCCGGTGGAGTGGAAAGCATGAGTCGCGCACCTTTTGTCCTGCCTAAATCAGACAAAACACTTGATGCTTCTATGAAACTGGAACAGACCACTGTGGGTTGGCGCATGATTAATCCTGCATTCCCTAAACATTGGACAGACTCTCTTGGAGAGTGTGCGCAACGCAGCGCACGAGAGCTGGGAATCGGTAGAGAAGAACAAGATGAGTGGTCTGTTCGGTCCCATGAATTGGCTACTGCTGCTTGGGACCGAGGAGTACACGACGGATTTGCATTTTCCGTCAACGGATTGACACGCGATGAATCGATTCGACCCGCTACAACACTGGAAACACTCGGTGGATTGAAACCCGCTTTCACCACCGATGGAACCGTGACCGCCGGGAATTCATCTCCCATCAATGACGGATCGGTTGCTGCACTAATCACACGGGAAGACATTGCACGGGATCTCAAGCTTGACTCCTACGCATCGATTGTTTCGTCAGCAATCGTCGCGGTGGAGCCAGATAGATTTGCTAACGCTCCGGTTCCCGCAATGCATAAGCTATTGCAGCGCAATAACTTGACTTTTGATGATATTGATCTATTTGAAATCAATGAAGCTTTCGCAGCAATGGTTCTCACTGTCTTGAAGGAAGAACCACGCATTAACATTTCAAAAGTGAATCCGAACGGTGGATCAATAGCAATGGGACACCCTGTTGGTGCATCAGCCGCTCGAGTTCTCGTTGATGCTGCTCGCAATCTTCACGCGCGTGGTGGTGGTCGTGCAATCGCGACCGCTTGTATTGGTGTTGGTCTCGGTATCGCAATTCTCTTGGAGGCATGATGATAAAAATTTCGGAATTCACTGACGTCACATATGAAGTCACCGATCAGGTTGCAGTAATTACAATCAACCGACCTGATCGTTACAACGCTCTTCGTGGCCGGACCGTTGATGAACTCATCTACGCATTCAGGTACGCCTTTGTTGACAAAAGTGTTGCCGCTGTTGTTCTGACGGGAGCAGGACCGAAAGCATTTTGTGCCGGTGGTGATCAAAAAGAGCGTAATGAGACTGGTAGTTACGGCGAGACAGAAATGGGAATCTTTGAAATTGAGCGACTCCACCGATTAATCCGCGAGATACCAAAACCTGTCATCGCGGCAGTCAATGGTTTTGCTATCGGGGGCGGTCATGTATTGCATGTCCTATGTGATGTTTCACTTGCAGCGACGACCGCAAAATTTGGCCAAGTCGGTCCTCGTGTTGGAAGTTTTGATGCAGGATTTGGAACCGCGTATCTTTCTCGGGTGGTGGGCGAGAAACGCGCCCGCGAGATTTGGTTCTTCTGCGATCAATACGATGCGGAAACAGCAGAGCGCTGGGGATTGGTTAATCGAGTGGTCGAACCCGATGAACTAATGCCCCTGGCTATGGAGTGGGGTCGTAAAGCTGCCGCTCTGTCTCCAACAGCACTAAAGACCCTCAAACACAGTTTCAATGCAGACACAGACCATATTGTCGGCATCCAATCTTTGGCATTTGATGTCCTTGACCTGTTCGTCGATACTGACGAGGCCAAGGAAGGCGGTCAAGCTTTCATTGAAAAGCGTAAACCCGATTTCTCTCCCTATCGCTAATTCTTCCGACCTCACCAATAAGGCACTGCTCTTTAACTGAGGATTTTGGCGACAATCGCTCCGCTGCTGCCACCAACACCACCACCGGGCCATGTTCCAGCTCCGCACATATAGAGATCCTTAACGGGTGCGCGGTGCCTTCCCCACCCTGGAACGGGGCGAAGGAAAAAGAATTGCGACGGGTGATGGCTTCCACCGAGTGAATCTCCACTGATGAGATTGACGTTGTAACGTTCTAAATCGGTAGGACTGAGAATAGTTCGTGCGATGATCAAATCCTTTAGGCCTGGTGCGTAACCTTCAATTTTTTCCATGACGAGATCGGCATAAGCCTCTGCGACTTCATCCCACTGGGAACCATCAGCCAACTTCAACGGCAGCATGCGCACTTGTACCCACAGTATGTGCTTTCCTTCGGGTGCACGCGATGGGTCAGTAACGGTTGGTTGACCAATCACCAATGTCGGTGATTCCGGGAGTCGCCCCGCTGCTGCATCGGTGTAGGTCTGCGCCATGTCATCTATGTACGGCCCGATATGCACATAGTTGTAGGTCCGCGCTTCGGTCGCTGTCCATGGCGGTAAATCATCAAGTGCAAGGTGAATCATCATGGTGGCAAGACCGGGTTGGAACTTTTCTACCCGCTTAACATTTGCTTCCTCGGCAACTCCCGCAGGGAGAAGTGCCGGCATGAGGCGTGGATTGACGTTGCTGACCACCGCTTTCTTGGCACTAATGGCCTCTCCTGTGGCGAGCACCACACCCGTTGCCCGCTTGTTATCAACGGTAATCTGATCTGCGCGAGCACCGCACCGGACTTCACCACCATTAGCCTCGATCACCTGGACTAAAGCATCAATCAACGTGACGGCACCTCCCTGACCAATAACCATGCCAAAGAGTTGACCCCCGATTGTTTCCAGTAGTGAAAATAAAGCACCGCCAGAAACATCAGGAGCAAAATCCAAATGCATTCCCCACGTTGCCATCAGGGCTTTGGTTTTCGGTGAAATGAAGTTTTCATCGGTAAAGGATCTGGTCGATTGCAGGGCTAACTTGGCGATTTCATAAAGTCCGACCGTCCCCACCGCCCGGTGCGCTTTCCACAGTGTTTTTACCGCTGCAACACTCGGTAAATCCGAATTGAGTACCCCAATCAGGAATGGCGCCCACAGCCCCAATTTCGCGGTGAGTTCTTCCCATGCCTGAACATCTTCGGGCGCAACCGCCGTTAGGTTCTTGATCGTGGCGCTTGCATCAGCCTCAACGCCCAGCATGCTGCCATCGGGATATACGGAACAAAACGGCTTCGAGGAAGCAACGAGGTTGAATCCGTGCGCGGTGAGGTGACCACCCAATGCAGCCATCACGGGTCCGCCGGCAAAAAGACCCAAGTTCATGGCAAAAAGATCATGATGAAAACCCGGAACCGTTATTTGCTCAGTCCGAACCGCGCCACCGGGGGCATCATTAGATTCAAGGACCAAAACTTTTTTCCCGGCGACTGCCAGCAGCGCTGCAGCACTTAGCCCGTTGATGCCTGCACCAATGACGATCACTTCAATGGATTTCTCCATGTAATGTTCTCCCTAATATTTCAACAATCTGACGACCGCCATCATTGCGCTATACGCTCGTGGGTGCAACTACGTAACGAAATTCATTCTGCGAAATATTTGGATAGTCACAGGTTAAGAGTGCAACTTAAGAGAGTCTCGAAGGAAAGGGAATGTGATGGTTGGCAACAACGATGCTGCGGTTAACGATGCGGTGATTATCGGCAGTGGCATCAATTCATTGGTTTCCGGCGCCATGCTCGCCCAAAAGGGTTGGCGGGTGCTTGTTCTTGAACGCAATGACCATGTTGGTGGGGCGATTGCAACCCGAACAGAGGTTTTTCCCGGATACACGGTGGAACTCCTCGCAAGTTGGCACCCACTCTTTTTAGGTGGCCCCGCATATACGGAACTGGCAACTGACTTGGCTCGGCTCGGGGTGGAATACCTCAACACCGAAGATCCCACCGGAGTTATTTGTGCAGACGGTTCAGCGATTTTGTCCACTGATGCCACACGAAATGCTGCCACGTTCGAGAGTCTGGGCGACCTTGACGCATGGAATGCGGTTATGTCAGATTTTGGTGGCAAGGCCGAATTAGCTTTCGGGCTACTGGGAACAGATTTTTGGCGAGTAAATTCCAGCAAATTTGGATGGAAAGCATGGCGCCAAATGGGGCGTAAAGCCCTGTTGGCCAGTGGGGCCGAGTTATTGGAACCGGCAGCTCCTTGGGTTGATCGAACATTTACCTCACCGGTCACCAAGGCTTTGTTGGTTCCTTGGGCCCTGCACAACGGTCTAGGCCCAGACGATGCTTCGAGTGCCTTCATCACGAAAGCAATTTCAGCGGCAATTTCCATGGGTGGAATGCCAATTCCTGTAGGTGGCGGGGTCAAACTTGTCGATGCCCTCTGCGCAATCATCACTGAAGCTGGAGGTGAGATCCTCACCGGCATTGAAGCCACCCAAATTGACGTGTCAGGAGGTCGTGCGCACAGTGTGCGCACTAATAACGGTGTCACATACCCAGCGCGGAAGGCCATCTTGGCCTCAGTAACACCCCAGTCGCTCTATCTGGATTTACTCGATCCCAGCAATGTGTCAACCGATTACTCATCAGCAGCATCTGCCTACCGTTACGGGCGGGCAGGTATGCAGATTCACCTCGCCTTGTCAGAACCGCCGCAGTGGACCACGGCTGGCATGGAAAAAGTCGCATTAGTGCACGTTCTTGACTCGATGGATTCTCTCTCCGAGTCGGTCAATGCTGCCAACAGGGGTTTCCTGCCGCGTCGACCCACAATTGTTGTTGGTCAGCCGTCCACAATTGATTCAAGCCGGGTTCCCGAGGGCGCAGGCCTACTCTGGATTCAACTCCAAGAAGTTCCACGAGAAATTCGTGGCGATCTTGCCGGCGAAATCGATTATGTCGGGGGTTGGACTCCTGAAATTCGCGATCTATATGCGGACCGAGTCATTGAGCAACTCACCCCGCATATTGCAAATATCTCCAGCTGTCTCACGGGCAAGCTGGTCTTGGGCCCAGCCGATTTGGCAGCTATGAACGTTAATCTTGTCGGGGGAGACCCTTATTCTGGCGATTGCCGGGTCGATCAATACGCGCTGTGGCGGCCACTGAGGCTGGCCAACGGGCATAACACGGGAATCAAGGGTCTTTGGCAGATCGGTGCATCAACCCATCCGGGGCCTGGCTTAGGTGGCGGGTCCGGATATCTCGTGGCAAAAAGGTTGCGCGAACGCCGCCACTAGTCCATGCTGTCCTTGTGACGGTCGTCAAAATAGTGTGATCTACTGTTGTGCAAACCTGATAACTCCCCCATGCTTGTGCCGGGGGGTCAACTCGGTACGCGAGTACCGCGGCTAGTTTACGAAGGGATAATCCTCATGGCGGAACGTTCATTTGCCAAAGAAGTCCAGGAACTGCGTCTCGGCGACGGTGCTGAGTTTCGTGGGGAGGGAATCCTCGCCGTAACAAAAGGCCTCCTGCAATCCGGCGTTGCCTACGTTGGTGGATACCAGGGTGCCCCGATTTCGCACCTCATGGACGTCCTCACCGATGCGCACGAGATTCTTGATGAACTAGACGTCTACTTCGAAAACAGTGCGTCCGAAGCAACGGCCGCTGCCATGCTCGCCGCATCTGTGCACTATCCCCTGCGCGGTGCTGTCACATTCAAATCGACCGTGGGCACAAACGTTGCATCCGATGCGCTCGCAAACCTAGCCTCAGGTGGCGTCCTCGGCGGCGCCCTCATCATTATTGGTGAGGATTATGGCGAAGGCTCAAGCATCATGCAGGAACGCTCACACGCATTCGCCATGAAGTCTCAAATGTGGCTCCTGGATCCACGACCGAATCTCACCGCGATCGTAGATTTCGTTGAAAAAGGTTTCGAACTTTCTGAGGCCAGTAGCACACCGGTTATGTTGGAATTGCGTTTACGTTCGTGCCACTTACATGGATCATTTATTGCCCGTGACAACCAACGGCCAAAATTCACTTTAAAAGAAGCCATCGAGAATCCTGAGCGCGACCTTAGTCGTGTGGTGCTTCCTCCAGCAAGCTTCGCGCATGAACAGGAAAAAGTGACAGAACGGTGGCCTGCAGCAGTTAAGTTCATTCAGGAAAACGAACTCAACGAATTTATTGCTGAAAAGAATGAAAACATTGGCATCATTCTTCAAGGTGGATTATTTAACACCGTCAATCGTTCACTTGAATTGATCGGATTGTCGGATCCTTATGGAAATAGTCAAATACCCCTCTATGTTCTCAATGTTACCTATCCAATAATCGACCAAGAAGTGCTTCGATTCTGTGAAGGAAAAGATGCAATTCTTTTAGTTGAAGAGGGGCAGCCTGATTACATCGAACAAAACATAAACACGGTTTTACGTCGCGCGGGGGACACGACAGCACTACATGGCAAGGATCTACTTCCCGTAGCTGGCGAATATACGCCTGCTGCTGTTACTAAGGGTGTGGCAGCTTTCATCCAAAAATATTTGCCAAACAAGATCCAGTCAGAAAACTTACCGGCAATAGTCTTTGATAACGACGACCCGCGCAGTCCTTTCGCACCACGAGTTGCACCCGAGTTAGTGCAAGGGCGGCCGCCAGGTTTTTGTACAGGTTGCCCCGAGCGCCCAATTTTTGCAGCCTTGAAACTCGCTGAACGCGAAGTTGGTTCACACATTGTCAGTGCCGATATTGGCTGCCATCTATTTTCCATCAATGCGCCATTTAATATAGGTGCTACGACAATGGGTTACGGGCTTGGATCGGCAAGTGGATCCGCTTTCAACGCAAAGAACTCTGATAAACGAACAATTGCTTTCATGGGCGATGGTGGTTTTTGGCACAATGGCCTGACAAGTGGAGTTGGTAACGCTGTCTTCAATGAAAATGATCAACTACTAGTAGTGGTTGATAATGCGTACAGCGCAGCAACCGGTGGGCAAGACCTACTCTCATCTCAATCTGAAACACTCAATCGTTCTACGAAGCATCCCATTGAACGAGCGGTTCGAGGCATTGGCGTTAAGTGGTCACGAACCGTAACGAACACTTACAAAGTAGCCGAAATGCGGGATCTTTTCAAGGAAGCGCTAACGACGAAGGAAAAAGGGCCGAAGGTGATCGTGGCTCAGAGTGAATGCACCCTGAACCGAGAGCGAAGGGAAAAGCCAGCTCGGGCAAAGAAGATCAAAGAGGGTAAGCGGGTAGTTCGTGAGCGTTATGGCGTTGACCCTGAAACCTGTACGGGTGATCACTCCTGCATCCGAATTTCAGGGTGCCCTTCTCTCACAATTGGTCCCAATCCAGACCCAATGCGTAATGATCCGATCGCTACCGTTTTAGACAGCTGCGTTGGCTGTGGTCTCTGTGGTGAAAATGCTCACGCCGCCGCGCTCTGCCCCTCGTTTTACCGCACTGAGGTTATTTATAACCCAAGTTGGTGGGATAAGGCGAAACTTGGAATTCGGCAAGGGTACATCGGTTGGTTGCAAAAGGGCATCGAAAAGCGACTCGTTGGAATCGATGCTGCATGACCATCATCAACTCTCCCGTTAGCTCTGCTTCGATCACCCCGGCTTCTCATGCTCGCCCACTAACTATGGCAATCCTGGCAATGGGAGGTGAGGGTGGTGGGGTCCTCGCAGATTGGGTGGTTGCTGTCGCTGAGAGTAACGGTTACTTCGCTCAAAACACTTCGGTTGCCGGTGTTGCACAACGCACCGGCGCGACTGTCTACTACGTCGAAATGCTTCCCAAGCGTGGTGAGGACAAACATCAAGCGGAACCGATTTTGAGCACTATGCCCACACCGGGTGAAGTTGATATTGTCGTTGCATCTGAATTGATGGAATCTGGTCGAGCGATTCAACGTGGATTCTGCACACCGGATCGCACAACTCTCATTGCCTCCACTAACCGTGTCTATTCAATGCCGGAACGAACAGCCATGGGTGATGGACGCATCGATTCACAGGAAATCATTGACGCTGGCAAAAATTCATCAAAAAGGTTTATTCGTGCTGACTTCAATAAATTAGCGGTCGACAATCGAAGTGTGATAAGCGCATCACTATTCGGTGCCATCGCGGCTGCTCAGGTAATTCCGTTTACGCGAGAACAGTGTGAAGACATTATTCGAATGGGAGGCAAGGGGATTGACGCCAGCCTTGCTGCATTCGACGCAGGTTTTAAGGCCGCTTTAGCCTCAGAACGTCCCGTAGTTGAACTCACAATCGGTTCACGTCCGCCAGAGGTGGAGGATTCAGGCCCTACCGCGGAAGTACTCGCGATGGCTATCAATAATCCAAGTGCGCTGGTGGGACCAAGGCTCACCCAGTGCGCCGAACGCATTCACTCTGAATTTCCCGAGCAGGCCCGATACATGCTGGTTGAAGGCATTAAGCGATGTGCTGAATATCAAGACGTTAAATATGCTGAGCAGTACCTCGACAGGGTTGCTCACGTTGCCCAGGTCGATTCCACGCCAGATAAAAAGCTAACACTCGAGGCAGCCCGCTACACAGCTTTATGGATGACCTACGAAGACACAATCCGTGTTGCTTTTCACAAGACCCGCAAATTGCGCTTTGATCGAGTCAAAGAAGAATCGCGGGCGACAGATGCTGAAATGGTTCAAGTGCGCGAATTCCTCCACCCACAAGTGGAGGAGATCACCGACACCCTTCCCACACCCCTTGGCCGTTGGCTCTTAAATTCAAAGCCTTTCCAATGGATCGTTTTCAAAATCACCCATAAAGGCATCAAGATTCAAACATCCTCTGTCTGGGGGTTCACCGTTCTTTACCTACTCGCCAGACTTCGACCCATGCGCCGCCGTTCACTCCGTTTTGGAATTGAACAAAAACAAATTGATAGTTGGGTTGGAACAGTGGTTTCGTTGGCCAATACCAATGGTGAATTGGCCTATCAAGTGTGTCTATGCCAACAATTGATCAAAGGATACGGCGACACCCACGCCAATGGGCTGCGCAATTTCAATGACATCATTGATTACATTCCGATTGCTGAGAAGTCTCCAGATCCAGCTAACAAGATCAAAGTACTGCGAGGCGCCGCCTTGTCAGATGAAACAGGAAAAGCACTTCAGTCGGCCCTAGGACGCGCAATTTAACGTAAGTCGATCACGACCGGCAATTGCAGGGCTTGCAAAGGGCGTGAAATAGAGCGCAGTCGTTATCTGTGTACTTTGCGCGAGGTAACCTTTGAAAAAAATCTACTTGGCATCCGAGAAACTTTGAGCCCCAATCACATTAGTGACTGGGGCTCAAAATAATTAGAGCAGAAGCGTCTCGCTACTTTTGTACGAGAGCAAGGACACGACAAGGGCTACCTGATCCCTTGACGATTGGCAGTGGTGCAACCACGACGACCGCGCCTGTAATGGGTAACTTGTCTAGGTTGCGCAATTGCGTAACGCCACACTTGTTTGCGCCCATGAACATGTTGTGGCAAGGAAATGGTGGATCGAATCCCATGGCGCCTCCAGCATCAGTTCCAACGGTCTCCACACCCCATCCCAGAATCTTGCTCTCCGACAGGTACTTGGCAGCTTCAGGTGTTACACCTGGTGTATGCGGACCATTTTCGTCCGCGTTTGCAAAAGCGACGGGATCATCACCGTACTGCGACCAGCCAGTGCGGAACAGGAACCATGAATGTGCAGGGATGGGACCATGTTCGGCTTCCCAAGCTTTCACGTCCTCCAAGGTCAGGCAGTAGTCAGGGTTAGCTGCAACCTCAGCAGTTTTGTCGATGATTATTGCGGGACCGACTAAGCGCTGAACGGGAATTTGACTGACATCGTCGTTGTCTTGGCCTGTCACCCAGTGAATGGGGGCATCAACGTGTGTTCCGGTGTGCTCGCCCGTGTGAACGTTATTCCAGTACCACGCTGGACCACGGTCGTCGTAGCGGCTGATTTCTTCCAATTCAAAAACGGCTGTCTGGCCAAATTCCGGCGGTAGCGCCAGAACGGGTGTCCCCGAATGTAGTGGTGAAGTCAGGTCAATTACTTGAACAGAGCCGTCAACAATCGAGGCGGCAAGTGAGTTGAGATCGGTCATAACGTTGATCCTTCCAGTTTTTGGTATATGTACATTGTGTCGGTTCTACTGCCCTGGCCGCCAGCGCTTTGGCCGATCTGTCAGTTTCTCTGGCGCTCGTAACTCCAATCGAGGTTTGGGATCTTCATTACGCCCCGCAGGGGGCTTACGACTTCCAGCGGCGTACTGGTCCGGCCACGACACTCGGTATTCCTGCTCGGTTGCTGCATGCAGGGTCCAAGCCGGGTCATAAAGATGCGGCCTGCCGAGGGCGCACAGATCCGCCCGGCCCGCAGCGATAATCGTATTGACGTCGTCCCAGCTGCTGATTGAGCCGACAGCCATCGTGGCAACTCCCGTGAGGTTACGGATTCGGTCCGCAAACGGGGTTTGATAAGACCGCCCATAAGCCGGCTTGGCTTTCGAGGTTGTTTGACCTGTTGAAACATCGACAATATCCACTCCGTGCTCAGCGAATATTCGAGCCATCTCCACTGATTCCTCAACTGATAAACCCTCAGGGACCCAGTCTGACGCCGATATGCGCACACTCATTGGCTTGCCCTGCGGCCACACGGCGCGAATGGCATCGAATACCTCGAGTGGGAATCGCATCCGATTTTCCAGGCTACCCCCATATTCATCGGTGCGTTGATTGCTCACCGGGGTCAAGAAACTCGACATGAGATAGCCGTGGGCGCAGTGGTATTCCAAGAGGTCAAATCCTGCTGCATCAGCATTTTTTGTGCCCGTGACAAATTCCTCAAGGACCGCGTCCATATCGGCCCGGGTCATTTCGCGCGGTACTTGGCTGTTGTCCAAGTATGGAATTGCCGAGGGTGCCACGATCTCCCAGTTGCCATCGGAAAGTGGCTGATCGATGCCCTCCCACATCAATTTTGTTGAACCCTTACGTCCTGAGTGTCCGAGTTGAAGACCAATTTTTGACTCAGTTGTGTGGACAAAATCAATGATCTTTTTCCATGCGGTGATTTGCTCGTCATTCCAAATTCCACCGCAACCGGGTGTGATCCTGCCTTGCGGTGAGGTGCACACCATCTCTGTCATAACCAGGCCAGCACCTCCCAATGCGCGAGAACCTAGGTGCACCATGTGGAAATCACCCGGAACACCATCTACCGAGCAGTACATGTCCATGGGTGAGACAACCACACGGTTAGGCAATTCCAAATCTCGTAATTTGAATGGCAAAAACATTGGTGGCCGGGGGGTAGTACCAGATGGAACACGACCACTTGCTATTTGATCACGTAGTAACCATGAATCAACTTCGCGAATGAAGGCGGGATCTCGTTCCAGAAGGTTGTCATAAGTAATTCTTCGACTACGTGTCATGAGGTTGAAAGCAAACTGAACCGGATCCTGACTGGCGTACTGATTTATTTCTTCAAACCACTCCATACTTGCTTGAGCAGAGCGCTGGGTACTTTTTACAACCGGGAGCCGTTCTTCGTCATATGCCTTAAGCGCACTTTCAATTGTTGGTTGTTCTTGCAAACACGCAGCCAAACTCAAGGCGTCTTCCATTGCGAGCTTGGTTCCTGACCCAATGCTGAAGTGCGCGGTGTGGGCCGAATCTCCGAGGAGTACAAGATTGTCTTTCACCAGTGTTTGATTCCGAATTGTTCGGAAAGTAACCCATTTGCTGTTATTCACAATTAATTTATGACCATCAAGAACATCGGCAAAGAGCTCGGCAACTTTCTCAACACTTTTCATGTCACTAACTCCGGGTGCAAAATCTTCAGAAGCAAAATCTCCAAACCCAGCTTTGTTCCAAACATCTTCATGCATTTCGATGATGAAGGTGCTTTGTTTATCGTCCATGGGATACGCATGTATCTGCATAACACCGTAAGGGGTATTGCGAATGAAGAATTCAAAAGCTTCGAATACTAGATCAGTGCCAAGCCACATAAACTTGCACTCACGTGGATCAACTGTCGTTCCAAAATCGGATTCAAACTGGGTTCGGATCCCGCTATTGACACCATCGCTTGCTAAGACAAGGTCGTAGTTCTCCATGAGTTCCGCAATAGGGGGCGCTTCGGTATTGAAGTGGACGGAGACACCATGGTCTTTGGCGCGGCGTTGTAGCACGTGAAGCAATTCCTTACGACTCATCGCCGCGAAACCATTGCCTCCGATTGTGGATTTAAATCCGTCAATGTCGACATCGACATCATCCCAGTAAGCAAACGAACGACCCATGTCCTCAAAGACAGATTGATCCGATGCCTTGATCCCACCCAGTGTTTGATCAGAGAAGACCACCCCGAAACCAAAGGTGTCGTCGGGTGCGTTACGTTCCCAAACTTTTATTTCGGCTTCGGGATCGATTTGCTTGATCAGTGACGAAAAATATAGTCCCCCAGGGCCTGCGCCAACCACTGCAATTTTCACTTGACATGCACTCCTTTTATATTTCTCGACACTCATACCTCTTGCGTCTTTTTGACTATCGCCAATAGTACGGTATACCCATCTTTGAGCAACCTTTTTCCCAAAATCCACCTCAATCTAGGCAAGGATGCACACATGTCAGTGAACCCCAACCCCGGCCGCACCGCCCAGCGATTTGCCGCAAAGGTCGCCGTCATCACGGGTGGGGCAGGTGGGCTTGGCTTGGCCATCGCCGAAGCTATCTGCATTGAGGGCGGAACTGTTGCACTTTTCGATGCGAATCCCGAGGCTGTCCAGGTTGCAACCCGATCTCTCGAAAAAGCAGGATTTGCTGCCTTTGGTGAGTGCGTGGATGTTCGGGATTCACACCAAGTGCAGTCAGCCATGGCGCGAGTAGCCGACCACTTCGGCCAGATCGACTCACTCATCGCCGCCGCAGGGGGCAGTCTGGGAACACCGCGCGACCTTGAGGACATTTCCCCAGAGGACCTTGATCTAGTCATTGATGTCAACATCAAAGGCACCTATCACTGCGGTGCCGCTGCAGTTCCGTTCATGCGTAACCAAGGTGGCGGATCAATAGTCACCTTCAGTTCGATTGGAGGTCGCAGTACAAGCCCGGTCACTGGAATTCCCTATGCCGCTGCAAAAGCTGGCATTCTTGGGTTAACTCGACGGTTGGCGCGTGAGGTTGGGCCCGACAACATTCGGGTTAATGCCATTGCACCTGGACTTTTTCTCACCGGAAGACTGCAAGGCATGTTTGATGCCATGACTGAGAAGGATCGTAACGAAGTACTGGATTCGATCCCCCTGCACCGCATGCCGGAAATACACGAGTGTGTGGAACCAGTGCTATTCCTTGCAAGTGACGCTTCTTCTTACATCACCGGTGTTGTACTTGATGTCAATGGCGGACGGTTTATGGCCGGCTGAGAAACGGTAGTCGTAAAGAGAATTCTCTACCGCCGGTTAAACCCTTCGGCCGCCAAATAAGGATTGCAACCAGAGCGGCCGCAATAACTAATCCTCGAACCCCATTCGGCAGGGTTATCTCCAGTCCACCAATAGTTACGCCACTTTCAAACTCCAACAAAATTTGACCGATTACCGTGACGGCAATCGTTCCCACAACGGCGCCCCACATGCTGGTGGCACCACCGATTACCAACATTGCCAGTGTCGTAAATGTGAATCCCAGATAGAAATCACGTGCGCTCACAGCACCGGAGTGATGCGCATACATTGCGCCACTCAGTGCCGCGATTCCGCCAGAGACTGTAAAGAAAAGAACTCGTAACCGCCAGACACTGGCTCCCAAGGCTCGGGCAGCCAAGGGATCTTCGCGCGTTGCACGCAAAAGGCGCCCTCTTCTGGAAATTCCAATGAGATAAACAACCACCATCACAATCACGGCCAGAATGATGGACTCATCTACGAAACTAAATTTAGGAACTTGAGGCATGACCTGAGGGCCAGGGCCAATCAGGCGCCAATTGAAGAACACATTATCTGCAACCATGAGGAGCGCGAATGTGGCGATTCCAGCCGCCAAGCCACTTAAACGCATCAGGAATAGCCCGGTAAGGAATGCAAAGAATGCGCCGATGACGACAGCAATGACCAAACTCGGCCAAATACCCATATTTATTGCCTTTAAAGGCTCCCAAAGTTCATCAAGAACATTTTCTTTGATTTTTACCGGAACGGTTAGCAAACCGGTGGCGAAACCTCCAACCATGGCAAATGCCGACTGACCGAAAGAAAGAACACCACTGTTACCAATGAAAACCTGTAGTCCGAGAACCATGACAAGGAGCGCTAAGGTCCCCTCCGTGAGGAAAGTGAACGTAACTGAAATACCGCTAACCACATAGGAAAGTGCAACAACTACAACAATGGGGCCGAGTAATTGTTGCCATTTAAAGCGAGTTACACCCGGTAGTTGGTTCGAGCGCAAAAGATCATCGGACACTACACACGCTCCTTGACAGCCTTATTTGATATCAATCCGCCGGGTCGTACCAACAAGACGATAATCACGAGAATGAATAGCCATGTGTATGTGTAAACGCGGTAATTACCCAGGAATGAGTTCAAAAGGCTAATCGTTGCACCGACCGCAAATCCACCCAGAGCCGCTCCTTGCAGGCTGCCAAGTCCACCAATCACCGTTCCCACGAGTGCAAGAATCGTGATATTGACTCCAAATAGAGGGTCAACGGAGCCACGCTGCGTCACAAGAACGAAGGCCACTGCGGCGGCCAGCACACCACTAAAGACAAAAGCTGCTCCGATAACGCGGTTTGAACGAACTCCTAGAAGTCGGGCAGTTTGGAAATCACTCGATGCCGCGCGTATTTGTAGACCTAATGTGGTTTTTTCAATGAAGAACCACATGGCGCTCAGGAGAACGAGGGCAAGAATGATGGTTACAACACTCCCACGCGTAATCGTGGTGTCACCAAATTCAATAACGCCGGCCATCCAAGGTGCAATTTGCCCAGAAAGAGGGAGTGCGCCAAAGATGATTTCATAAAACCTCTGCAGAAAGACGCTGACACCGAAAGATGCAATCAAGAGGACGGCGGGTCCTGCGAGCCGCAACCGCTTAAAGACACCGAATTCCATCAACAACGCCAAAATTGCCGTTCCCGTAACAGCGATCAAAATACTCAATGGCAAACCAAGATCAATGGTGACAATGAGTAGGTAGGCACCGATCGCGATCAGTTCACCGTGCGCAAAGTTGACGAGTCGCATGACACCGAAGACCAAGCCAATGCCGAGGGCGGCAAGACCATAGATTCCTCCATAACTCAATGCATCGAGAATTGTCTGAATCATTCGCGATCCTCTCCGGTTCCGAAGTATGCGGCTGCAAGCTTTGCTTCATCTTGTGCGTCTGCCTGTGACAAGGTTGCTCGAATGTGTCCTTCACGCATCACTAGCGTGCGAACAGCAATACTCATAACGAGATGTGCACGCTGCTCAACAACCACAATTGCCGTTCCCTGTTCTTGGATTCGAGCAAGCACTCCAAAGACATCTTGAATCACAGTGGGAGACAGACCAAGGCTTGGTTCATCAAGTAATAAAAGTTTTGGTTCAGAGACCAGTGCACGGGCGATGGCAAGTTGTTGTTGCTGGCCACCACTTAACAGGCCAGCCTGGTGATTTTTATGTGTTGTGAGGACCGGGAAGAGATCCATGACTTCATCAATTGCACGTTGGGCACCGGACTTTTCGCGTCTCCCCGTAAGGCCTAGCCGTAAATTTTCATTGACGGTCAAGTCAGTGAAGATTGCACGCCCTTCGGGCACCATGGCTAATCCCAGTCGAACGATGTCCTCAGGGTTCTTTCCCTTGATCGAAGCGCCATCAAAATCAATTGAGCCGTTGCTGGCTCGGACCGATCCTGCGAGGGCACCCAGAAAAGTTGACTTTCCGGCGCCGTTGGGGCCGACAATCCCCACAAGTTCACCGGGCTCGACATCAATATGGCCATTGTAAAGCACCTGGACTTTTCCATACCCTGCGTGGAGATCTCGAACGCTAAGCAAATTCATGACCGTCCTCCGTGCAATCCCATCGTGGCATCGCCAAGATAGGCGGACAGGACACCTTCATCAACAAGGGCGTCTTGGGGGTCACCTTCAAAAAGTAGTTCACCGGATGCCAACACAAAGACCCGTGAGCAGGCCGCTGCCACCAACCCAACATTGTGCTCAATCAAAAGCATTCCGCACCCTGATTCACGCCGAATGTTGTCTAGAGCTGATAACAGGGCAGGTGTTTCATGATCATTAAGCCCCGCGGCTGGTTCATCCATGATCAAGTAGTCCGGCTCGGAGGTCACTGCACGTGCTAGACCAGCTAACCGAGAAAGCCCGTGGGACAAACCCGCGGCAGGTTCTGATTGAACGGCCGTGAGACCCAGCATTTCAATCGCCTCTGCTGCACGACGATTTGCTTTTTTTGTTGAAATTCCTGAGCCAATTGCTCCCAAGACAACATTTTCAGCCACCGTTAACTCAGGAAAAAGTCGACCTGATTGAAACGTGCGGGCAAGGCCGGCATGGGTTCGCGCTTCAGGAGTCAACCCATCAAGATTACGTCCATCTATAGAAACTGTGCCCGAGTTCTGCGTTTCGTAACCCGCAATGATGTTGACCAATGTGGTCTTACCTGCTCCATTGGGTCCCAAGAGCCCAACGACCTCACCTTTATTGACCGTCACGGTGATGTTTTCGAGGACATGAATGGCGCCAAAAGATTTCACGATGGACGCGGCCTCTAGCTTTTGTGTCACAAATTGCTCCTGGGAGAAGTATTGACATGTGTGTATTCAGCCCACGACAAAGACCCGATGTTGAATAGGCAGGCTGCGGGGAAAATGGTGCTATCCCCGCAGCCTGCTTTGTTCAACTAGTTGAGAATTGGCTGCTCTGCAGCGCGGTACTCAATGAACGAATGCTTTCCATCCTGGATCTGCATGACTGCCATTGGGCGAGTCACGTTGACGTGCAGCTCGGGTGAGAAACTCGTTGGCCCAGCCGTCAGATCAACGTTGTTGAATGTTTCCAGTGCTGCCGCAAGGTCGACTCCATTCGTGTTTCCAGCTTTCTCAGCTGCAAGTGTGAATGCCTCGATTGTTGAAGCGCCTGTTACCAAACCACTCGTCGCTGCATCGTTACCCGTGAGATCCTTGTAGGAAGCCAAAAGTTCACTCACCTTGGGATTGGGATCGTCACCGAAGACGGATGCATAGGTTACGAAGTAGAAGTCCGAGAGGTCTGGGACCGCTCCGAGCCAGAAGGCACCGTCCATGCCGAATCCGGAGACGATTGGTGTTTCAACTCCACCCGCACGAAGTGCGGCCGCAGCTTCAGCGCCACCACCGGGGTAGGAGCACAAAGCAACTACATCAGGGTTGGAATCCTTGATTTCCTTGACCTGCGCGGTCACTGGTGCAGCTAGTGAGCCTTCTGGTGTCTGGCTGAATTCAGGTGCTGAAACGATCTCTCCACCAAGTTGGGTCCAGCGCTCTTCGAAGACCTTGCACTGGTTTTGGGTGTACTTGATGGACATGTCCTTAAAGAGTGCAGCTTTAGGACCGAACTCCGCAAATGCCCATTCAGCCATAATTGCTGCTTCACCGGGAACGGCTGAACCTAGTGAGAAGCCGAGGGTAAGACCAGCGTCAGGTCCCATGATCGTGTCACCAACACAAGGTGCAATCACCAGAACGCCAGCATCCTGAGCAACCTGTGACGCCTTCGCGTTTACGTCGTAGTCACAAGTAACAAGGAGCAGTTGTGCACCCTGTGAAATGAGGTCAGTCGCGATTTGTGCAGCTTTGTCAGGGTTTGTTTCGCTGTCAACAGCAATGAGTTCGAGTTGACATCCAAGGACGCCGCCTGCCGCATTGGTCTTGTCAATTGCGATACGTGCTGTATCCAAAGCCGGAACGTCAAACGGAGACATGAACCCTGTTTGGGCCATTGCAGAACCAACAATGATTGGCTCGGTGCATTCCGCTGCAACTTCCTCTGACGCAGTTTCTTCCACTACCGCTTCGGTAGTTGCTTCATCCGCCGTGTCTGATGTTGAGGCGCAGCCTGCGAGCACGAGGCTCAGGCTTGCCGCTACCGCGAGAATCCCCGCGGCCTTTCGGTTCTTCATATGTTCTCCCTCAATCGTGGATTCAGGCAACTGCCCGGGTACCTATCTATGCCGTAATTCTGTCGTACGTCAATAATACGACATGAACTGTTGCCATAGTGTTACCTATTTGGGCGTCATTTGTGCACATTTTTCACATTTTTGTTAAAAAAGCTTCCTTAATGGCTGCCGGCCAAGGGACCGATCCACCGTGGGCGTCCGGCGCATGGACAGCCGTGTGGCGGCCCTCAATACATACCCCACCCTCGAGATTCTCCACAACAAAGCCAAATGACACAGAAGACCTACCCATAGCAATCACCCCAACCGTGACGTCAACTTCCTGGTTAAACCAGACCCGATCTTGATAATCAATTTCAACGTGAACTCGTGGGATGGATCCGGTGAGCTCCGTAGGTAAATTAATGGAGCGTCGCAGATCATGTTCAACTTCTTCCATCCACCGCACAGCTACCGAGAAGTGATTGTGACCGGCAGCATCTGTGTCAGCCCACTCCAATCTACGTCTGACCGTGATACTTGCGCCTGTTATCTCTTCTTTGACACTCACGTCTTCTCCTCACAAATTCACCAAGCACACTTGACCGACACAGCACGATCACTAATGAGTCCACTCGAGTGAGCAACGCTTGTGCCGCGCTGCGGCGACCAAAGTATCAAATGAGACTTGGTATTCATGAATCGTGAGCTCTGGACTATGAGTCTCGCATGCGAAGTGTCACGGACGGCAATTCGCCGAACCGGTCGGCATATTGTTGGGAGAACCGTCCAAGGTGCGTAAATCCCCAGTGCATAGCGCATTCAGAAACGGAGTGGAACAGTGAACCGTGAGTTGTCAGCTCTTTTTGAACTTGGCGCAAACGGTAGTCGCGAAGGTACTGCGTGGGAGTGAGGCCAACGTAGTTCCTAAATGTTTCCTGAAGTGATCTCACGCTCACACCTGCGACCTGAGCCAATTCCGAAACTGTTGGCATCGATTGACTGGCGTCTTGGCAGTACTCAATCACGACTCGGACACTTCTTGGCGTTAGTGGTTCCGCATGCGAACTGATGCACGCGGAGTAGTTGTGATCGTGTGACATTAACAGCCCAGTGATCACCATGTCCTCGATTTGATTGTGAACACCTTCGTGAAATTGATACTGATTCGAACTCACACCGCTGGCCAGCAAGTCAACTAATTTGCGCCAAGCCGCAAGTTGCGGCCGTTCTAGGTCCATACCTAATTCAAAACGCAGTGGGACCGTGAGATCACGTTGAATCAATTCACTCAATCGACTCTCAAGGACGGGGCGTGGAATATGTACCAGTAGGTGCGGTGATTGATCGAGCCATGTCATTTCCAGTTTTTCTGTTGGATTCGGAATTGTGGCCATGCGCGGATTTGACTCAACCACTTGATTGCCACAGTGGACGAGTGACCCACCAGAAAGTGGGATTTGGACCAGAAAAAATGAACCCAGTTCACCTGGCTCGATATGAACCTCAGCACCGTAATCCAAATAGTTCAGGGAAACTTTCTCTCGCTTCACACTGTTGTGAACGGTATTTACCAATCCGGATTTATCGGAAGTGGTTAACTTGTGTGGGCAAAAAACGCGAGCAACTTCCTCTCGCGCCTGATCCAAGTCGCGAGTGCGAAAAAGGTTGTGCTCGCTGAACATTTCAGTGACGGTCACATCGCAATCATGGGGGAAAGAATCAATCCATTGTTCCAAATGCGACAAATTCGCTGCGGAATATGGATAGTCGTGAGGAATTCACTCCATGAGGAGTGGGATCGCGGGTACCGCCTGTTCCGGTCCCATGGCCGAATATCCACCGTCAGCGGCCCAATCCGCTCCGGTCACGATTGAGGCGCGGTCACTACACAAGAAGACAATTACTTCAGCAACCTCGCGCGGATCAGCAACGCGCTTGGTCAAATGAAATGGCGAGGCAACGGAGTCGGTCTTTTCCCTATTTCCGTTACTCAGGGTGTTCATGATCGCTGACCACGTCCAACCGGGAGACACGGAATTCACGCGAATCGAGTCTGCGGCGTAATCCAGGGCCATGTTGCGCGTGAGTTGAACGATCGCCGCCTTACTCACCGGGTAGGTCCACCTGCCGGTTTGAGCCACATTGGCAGAAATGCTGGTGAGGTTGACCACAGCGCCACCACCCGCTGCCGCAAGATGAGGTCGCGCATAGAACCCCAGCCTGGCCATACTCACCACATTGACATTCAATGCGGTCGTCCACTCTTCGCGGGTGCTCTCAGCACCAGAATCTGCATACGAACATGCAAGATTCACTACAGCATTTATCCCACCAAAGGCATCACTCACTTCGCCGACGAGCTTTTCCAATGCGTAGTCACTCGTAATGTCAATGAGGTAGAACCGAGTGGAACCACCAATTTCCTGGGCCACTCGGATACCCGCTTCAGCATCGATATCAACAATTGCAACGTTGGCTCCTGCTTCATTCAAGGATCTGGCAACGGCTGCACCAAAGAGTGTGGCGCCCCCCGTAAGTAGGACACTCTTACCATCGAGTTCCTTACTCATTTCGCAACCATTGAGTCTCTGCGCTTGATCAATTTACCTTCCAGCGGCGCATAGTCTTTTGGGTTGATCGGCAATAGCCATTCCCGGAATCTTTTCAAGCTGCCAATAGACAGATTCAAGTCATCCAATAACTCATCAACATTATGGATCGAGAACGGAATTATGTTGGTCCCGTTGGAATGCTTACCTTCAGTGCGCTCTTCCATCCACGCCAACCTTCGCTCAGTATGTGCGCGCTGCTCTTCTTCACCGGGAAGTGTGAGCATTCCACTCAAGTTGGAAGCAATCCACCATGCACCTGCTTCAGCGTTCAATTGACTGAAGAACGACGAGTTGTATCCGTTAAAGGCAAGAGCCGGAGTATTCAGAGGCAGAATTTGGCGATATAACTGAAAATTCCCCTTCTCGTCCGTGACTTTTTTCATCATGCTCTCATCAAAGAACGGTACTCGTTGGTGAAAACCCGTGCCACAAATCAAGAGATCGGCCGGCAGTGTTTTGCCATTGGCCAGATGGACCTGTCCGGCTTCACATTGAACAATTTCAGTATCGCGTTCAACAGTGAGTTGTCCACTCTTTACGTAATCAAAGAAATTATCCGAAGCCAAACTCACCGTACTTCGAACTATGGTATCCAAACCGGTATTTGGATTTAGGTCAATTTCGTTCAACTTGAATTGGGATGTTACAACTCCTTGGACACTTCCAAGCATGCTCTTGCTGACAGCTTTTCCGCTTCCGTGCATGAACTTTTCGACACCATGCCGATCAATGTATGGGAAGAGTGCTTCACCCATTCGAGTGAGCATGAGCATTTTGTAGTTCAGAACATTCTTAAACTTCTTGGGAATTTTCCAGATTATTTTTCGAGCCACAATTGTCGTACTTGCGCTAGTGCCAACAGTTGCAGCCGCTACATCACAGGATGATTTGCCAAATCCAACAACAACCACGTTCTTGTCTTTCGCCATGTTCAGATCGTGGAAGTCAGATGTGTGGAAGATCTGTCCACCCGCTGCCGTGAAATCGTGTGCACCGGGCCAGTCAGGGATTGAGGGGTCAGAAAAGATTCCATTGCACACAACCAAATAGTCATAATGCTTTGTTCCAGACTCAGAACCGGAAGTTGTTATTGCCCATTGATTTGCACTCTCATCAAAGGTGGCGGATTCAACTTTGGTATTCATGCTTATAAGTGGGTTGAGCTTAAAGTGATCTGCGTAAGATGCCATGTATTCCTGGACCTGTTGTCCAGAAGGCCATTCTGGGTAACTCTTGGGGTAGGGGAAGTCACTCAAGGCATAAGTACTGCGCACGTTTTGAGTGGTCAGTCCCGGGTATCGCCTGCTAGCGGCCCAAACGCCACCTACTTCGGAATCACTTTCGAATACATGGGGTTCGAATCCAAAATCCTGCAAAACCTTGGCTGTTACGAGTCCAGCAAAGCCTGCTCCAATAATGCCCACGGTACGAACCATTTCGTCCTCCTGTTGCCTACCTGAACTTTCAGAACTGTCAGGTTGTGACATTACGGAGGTGCATTGTTTGACCGCTATCCACAAAGTCCATTCAATGTGCAGAATGCGCACCCATTTAAGTTAACGGGTAATCGAAAAGGCGAGCCCGTATCGATTCCGCAGCAAAGACTCGAGCACGGCGGGCTCATCTGTCGATGCAATTGTTCTTATATTTTTCCCAGCATCTTTCGAATGGTCAT
>JAFMCP010000079.1 GCA_017857705.1 Candidatus Nanopelagicales bacterium | reverse complement strand
ACCGATGACAGTTTCGGGTATGTCGTTCACTCCACAATCGTTGCGCCCTACATCTACAAATACGGAACGCAGGAGCAGAAACAAAAATGGCTCCCCAAACTCGCCACCGGTGAACTGGTAGGTGCAATAGCAATGACGGAACCGGGCGCAGGATCTGATCTGCAGGGAATCCGCACCACCGCCAAGCGGGAGGGTGATCACTACGTGATCAACGGCAGTAAAACTTTTATTACCAACGGATCGCACGCCAACCTGATAATCGTGGTCACACGAACCGGTGGTGAAGGTGCAAAAGGAATCTCCCTGATCATTATTGAAACCGAAGGTCTCGCAGGTTTTGAACGCGGACGCGTCCTCCAAAAAATTGGTCAACACGGTCAGGACACCCGCGAACTCTTCTTCGCCGACATGAAAGTTCCCACCGAGAACCTACTGGGAACGGAAGAAGGACAAGGTTTCATCCAACTCATGGAGGAACTACCGCAGGAGCGTTTAGGCATCGCGATCTCTGCCGTTTCATCGGCTCAAGCCGCAACCGAACTCACAATCGAATACGCGAAGCAGCGGGAAGCCTTTGGGAAACCAATTCTCAATTTTCAAAACACCGGATTCGTTCTCGCCGAGGTGACAACCGAAGTGATGGCTGCGCGGGCATTCCTTGATTACTGCATCGGCCTCCACATTCAAGGCAAACTTGATGCAACAACCGCCTCACGCGCGAAGTACTTCTGCACTGACATGCAAGTTTCGGTTATCGATCGCTGCGTTCAAATTTTCGGTGGATACGGCTACATGACCGAGTACCCGATTGCCCGCATGTATGCCGGCGCTCGCGTGCAACCAATTTACGGTGGCACCAATGAGGTTATGAAAGTTCTGATTTCTCGAACTTTGTAGATTGCTTTTTCTTTGAGAAAACAAGAACAGCAAGACCAATAACTGCGATCAAGAAAACAAATGTGATCACTAGAGCGGAGTGAGAACTCAACGTGTTGACGACCCAGGATTGAGCATCCGTTACTGCACCAATTATTGGATCACCAACCTGTTCACCGGAGTTAACCCGCCACTCGAACCAGCCGAACCACGCAACATAAAGTCCCGCAAGAATCACCAATGAACCGGTGACTCGTGAAATCACTTCAGACTTGGAACGCATCCAGACACTGACCTGTGATCCGGTTAAGGCGGTAGCAACTGCAATAACACTGACGGCAGCTCCCATCCCCAGTGCGAATGCAACGAATGTGAACACAATCGCGAAGAAATCACTTGAGCGAATTGATGCGCCCGTGACAGCAAGGAAGGGCCCTAAGGTGCACGACAGGGACACGATTGCAAAAGTCAGTCCGTAACCAACTTGGGAGAACCAGCTTTCACCGGGTGACCAGCCCTTGATTAACCCAGCGCCGTTCCCAACCTTTCGGCCAAGGAGCAGCCAAAAACCAAGTACAACAATCAATATTCCAACGACGATTGTGACAATGGGTAGGTATCGAGATATTGCTGATGCAAATGGAGCGAACACCAAACCAAATGTTCCAAACAACAAGATAAACCCGACGGTCATTCCCGACGCAAAGCGAAGTCCACCAACTAAGGCCTGCGCCTTTGAGCGCCCTTCATTTGCCGCTGCAATCATGCCCATGTAGGCGGGAAGGAGTGCAAACCCGCAGGGATTGAAGGTAGCCAGAACACCGGCAACAATTGCCAGTGAGAGTGTCGCGGTATCCATGACGAGAGACCTGTGACCCTAGCTCAGGGTCGCTGCTCGTTCAAGAATTTCCTCTTCACCAATGGAACCCTGCACGACATCAATTGAACCGTCAGCACTGATAAAGGCAAATGCAGGCTGAGAGGCCACACCGAACACGCTCCACACTTCCGCGTCCGGGTCGGCAAGTTGGGTGAAGTTTTCAATTCCTGTATCACTCACGAATGTTTTCATCTCGTCGACACTTCCCAAGGCCGCAACCCCGACCACGTCAACGCTGCCGTCTAATTCACTTGCAACCTTGGAGAGTGTCGGTGCTTCACCTCTACACACTGAACACCACGGCGCCCAGAACCACATGATTGTTGGCTTGCCTTCGTAGTCAGCCTGAGTAACGGATTGGCCCTCAAGCGTTGTGCTGGAGAAAACAGGAAGTGGTGTGACAGCCACGGCGAGGTCTGTAGCATCGCCGGAAGTTTCAGCGGGCGACTCATCTGTCATTTCAGTCGGTGTCTTGGCCGGAGCGGCACTGTCAACGGCGGCAGTCTCACTCGGCACCGCAGCCTCCTCATTCATATCGGAGGAACACCCAGCGAGCACTAAGGCTCCCGCAGCGAGGCCAACTATGGCTGAGATCAACTTTGAATGAGTTCGGTGCGTATTCATGATCATTACGACGCAGCCTAAAGCAATTGGTTCCCATGCACCCGAATTCGTACCGCATGCCGGCTCATAATCACCATCTTTGACCGAGCATTTCCCCGGATTGGACAGTTACCTCGCAAGGTGAGAGTGGGTACTGTCCAGAGTGGGTACTGTCCAGAGTGAGTACTGTTCGTGGGACGACGCTTCCTTTAGGTGTTAACACCTGTTCACCCTCATTACATATTGATACTCAAGACATATTGATGCTCAAGCCCGTTTCCTTCTCTGAAAGCGCCCAGAGTTTTTCGATGTTGCTGTTATTTCTCATCCGTAAGAAGGGGCGCTTTACGGGTGCCCCCGTTGTGACGAATCGAGGAACGAAAAACTCGCCACTCTTTGCTTTGGGATCCAAAGCAGCTCTCAGTTGTGGGAGAGCTCCTTTGTCTGCCGGCATTCCGGTTTTTGCAGCGAGATTCTTGAACATTCCTCCGGCAAAACCGGCAGCACCCATCTCGACCGTGTGAACTTGTAGATTTGTGTGAGAAAGACCAGGGTGCGCGAGCAGGCTCATCGCCTTTTTGCCGTGCTTTTTGAATTCCTTGTGCAGGCCTAAAGCAAAATAGTAATTTGCAAGTTTCGATTGGCTATATGCGTTCCACGCCGAATACTTCTCGCGCATGTGTGGATCATCGAAATCCACGTTCCAGATCAGGTGATGAGCGGTGCTTGTTACCGTCACAACTCTTGCTGAATCAGCCGCTAACAATTGATCCATCAGAAGAGAAGTCAGACTCCAGTGTCCTAGATGATTCACCCCGAACTGGCTTTCGAATCCGTCTTCTGTCTTCATCTCTGGCATGGCCATTAGCCCGGCGTTGTTAATCAGAAAATCAAGCTTGTCAAACTTCTTTGATACTTCAGCGGCTGCAGTCTTTATGTTTGCTTGCGAGGCGAGATCGAGTTCAAGTAGTTCGACCGTGGCGCTTGGATAGAGGGCGAGTACTTCATTGACCGCTGCTTCACCCTTGCGCCAATCTCTAGCAGCAAGAAGGACATGTGCGCCTTTTGAGCCAAGAACTTTGCTGGTCGCCAACCCAAGCCCGCTATTACCTCCTGTAACGAGGGCGGTCTTGCCCTTCAACGTAGGAGTATTAGAAATTGAAAATGTCATGAAAGTCCCTCTTTAGAATTAGGTTGATAGGTCTAAACCTATCGACTTATTCTGACCGCGTCAACTATCGGGTTGTGTTGACTAGCAGTCCCACAGGACTTTCATAAATTTCTTGAGATTCTTCGAGGCATCAGCCCATTCGGACTCGTAATAATTCTCTCGCGACTTCTTGGTTGATGTAAGAAGCCCGGCATTCATGAGGATCTTCAAATGATGCGAAACGGTAGGTCGCGCCAGATTGAGTCTCTCAGTAATCTGAAGCACATTTAGAGGGCCTTCAGTTTCAAGCATGATCAAAATATCTTGTCGATTTGGATCCCCGAGGGCGTTAAAAACTAGGGAGCAGTCTCGAGCGACTTTGCGAACTTGATTCTCCGTGGCCATAGCCACACTCTACCAATGAGTCGATAACTTTCGACCTGAAAATCTTGCGGTTGCTGCGCGCACTCGGTTAGCAATGCGCGCAACTCCACAAATACAACCCGTAATTAGCTGCCCGCGATGAGCTTTGCCTTTGCGGCAGTGAACTCTTCTTCGGAGAGAATTCCTGATGCCTTAAGGCTGGCAAGCTTCTCCAACTGGGCGACCATGTCGTCACCTGCAGGTGCTGCTGCCGGTGCAGGAGCTACTGCCGCCTGCTGTTGCGCTTGCTCTGCTGCGTGCTGCTCAGCTTGAGCCTGCGTGCGGTTACTGACAACCTTGGCGGTTGCAGCAACTCCAACAATTCCCATTCCACGACGACCGACCATGACAAGCTCCTTTATGTTGAAACTACGGCCCATTCGGCCATCTGATTAGTAAGAGTATAACCCTGTTTGAATCAGTTGATCAGGCCTGATTAATCAATTCCAATTGTCGCAACTTCAACTCAAGATCAGAGTTGGACGGCTCCACTAAGTAGCCTTCGTCAGGGAAAACAACCACAGGAATGTTGGGCTTACCACTGATCTCAAGGGCCCGGGCTTTGTGCTCCGGGTGAGCGTCAACATCGAGGTATTCGAAGGCAACCCCGAGGTCATCGAGTTGCGATTTGGTGCGACGGCAATCACCGCACCAGTCGGCGCCATACATGCGGATCACTGGCACATACCTCCATCACAGCAGGGCTGAATGTAAAAGCATCGGGGACAAAAATCCTTGCCGCCTCGACGCTCTAGGTCGGTTGTCTCACATGCTGGGCATGGCCCAGGGTGTCCCATCACACCGATAAGTATGTCTTAATTAACGGCAGGTGCACTGCTGCGCAGCGGGTACATTTGCCATTACTTCGGCAACGTGTTCGCCGCAGCCAGACCAGGTGATTTTGTTGCAAGAACGACAAGGTGCTGGACTACACATGGATATCTCCTTCAAATATGACCTTATGAATCGAAACCCCAGTATACCCCACGGGGTATACATTTCAGTTGACCGGTCATGCTTTTCGCGGCTCCCCCCTAGGTCAGGAGTAGCCTTAACAATCTCCCACCGGGGAACAACTACTTACACAGAAAGCAATAAGTGCTGACCCAAACTAAATCTCTACGATCGTGGCTGCCGTCATATCTACTCGTGGCACTCATTTGGGGTTTCTCGTTCTATTTGATGATGGTCGGCCTTGAAGCGTTCACACCGGTTGGTGTGGCTTTCACCCGGATTGCTTTTGGTGCCGCCACCCTCATCGTTTTGAGTCTGATAACTAAAACCCCCCTTCCACCAAAGTGGGCATGGAAATACCTCTTCATTGTCAGTTTTCTGTGGGTATCGATCCCCTGGATGCTTTTCGCATTCGCTGAGACCCGTGTTTCCTCAGCGCTGGCAGGAATATTTAACGGGGCAACCCCCTTGATGACCCTGGTCGCCATCTTGCTTGTTTTCCCTGAAGAAAGGCCGACAAGACAACGAATATTTGGACTACTCCTAGGATTTATAGGGATTTTGGTTGTTGTCGGAATTTGGGATACAGGTGCTGCTGAAAACGGTGCCGGGATTGACTTCCTGGGAGTTGGCGCAATGATCCTGGCAATTTCATGCTACGGATTTGCATTTCCATATGCTCGGCGCTACCTCACCGGACCTACAGTGCGCGAGCCTCTCGCACCCATTTCCTTGGCCACAGGCATGTTGCTTTTTGGCCTGCTGGTTACGGGGCCGATCGTCGCATTCACCGGAATAACAAATGCTGCAATGACGGCGGGTCCTTTGCTCGCCATGGTGGCACTTGGTGTTCTAGGAAGTGGATTCGCCTATGCACTGAATTTCAAGGTTGTCCTCGCAGCAGATGCAACAACTGCCAGCACGGTCACTTACATAACTCCACTTGTGGCGGTAATAGTCGGAGCAATTCTGCTCAACGAGCACATCACGTGGAATCAGCCGGTCGGCGGACTACTGGTAATTATTGGGGCAGCCACGGCCCAGGGCTTACTTCGTCGTAGAACCCCGAGCCTTTAAAAACTCTTCCACTAATATTTTGCTGTGATAAGCATTGGAACCGAAAGCGCGGCCTTGGGCGCTGAATTGAATTCGCTTTTTTTCATCATGTTGATTGCCGTTCTAGCACCACTTCTTGTTGGGCTCCTTCGACTTAAAGTTGCTGAAGTTGTGATCCTTCTGGGTCTGGGGATCTTGGTGGGCCCGGAAATTCTCGACCTCGTTGAAGTTGACGCCAGCATTTCACTACTCGCCCAGTTAGGGCTTGGATTCCTTTTCTTCTTTGCCGGACTTGAGCTTGAGCCTGGTGCAATTAAGGGACGTTACGGAAAACTTGCAGCAATTGGTTGGGGCTGCACGCTACTTGCTGCGGGCATAGCAACGTGGGTCCTTGAATCCATGGGACACATCGAGAATTTCATTGGCTTCGCCATTGTGTTAACGAGCACGGCTTTGGGAACTTTGTTGCCGGTCCTGCGTGACAGTGGAGAATTGAAAACACCTTTCGGAAAATTTTTTATGGGAGCTGGAGCCATCGGCGAGTTCGGACCAATTCTTGCCATCTCACTTTTCCTGAGTTCCATGAGTTCATTTGAATCGATCATCTCCCTTGTCGTGATGGCACTTGCTGCCTTCGGGCTAGCTAAGGTCCCGCAATGGTTGAAGTCGGAGAAATTACGAAAACTCATTGGTGCTGGCCACTATTCATCCTCACAAACCCCTATGCGAATAACAATCCTCTTCTTGGTCGGACTGCTGGCAATTGCAGCCTCACTGGGGCTTGACGTTGTACTGGGAGCTTTCATCGCGGGAGTTATCTTCCGCCTGAACATGTCCCATGATGCTGAAAATGCGATCCATACCAAAGTTGAAGGAATAGGTTTTGGATTCCTCATCCCGATTTTCTTTGTTGTATCCGGCGTGAATATCGACATCATCTCGATCATTGAGGATCCGGAACCGATGCTTGTTGTCACCGCGCTTTTACTCATAGTTCGGGGTCTTCCACAATTTTTCATTTACCGCAATGCAATTCCGGTTACGCGCGACCGAATTCGATTCTCCCTTTATGTTGCGACAGCCCTACCAATTATTGTTGCAGTTACGACGGTCCAAGTAGAAGCTGGTGTGATGACCAGCGCTGATGCCGCCACCTTGGTAGGAGCAGGCGCCCTTTCCGTCTTAGTCTTCCCCCTTACGGCCTATTTGGTTGGTCGCAAAGGCGGGCCAAAGGGTGAGCGAGATACCGAACCCGAGGTCGTTGACCTCATCTAGTTGACCTCATCTAAT
>JAFMCP010000012.1 GCA_017857705.1 Candidatus Nanopelagicales bacterium | reverse complement strand
TCTAACTCATACTTCGAGGGGCCTTTACTATTTTATAAAATTTGTAAAGGGACTAATCTCAATAAAAACGACTAACCCATGCGTCCAGAGAAATCCCAGGTAGCCAGAGTCAGCGCAGTAATTTTGATTGCAACTTCCTTGTCTAACCGGCTGAGCAACCAACGACTGAGATCTGTTTCGTCGTCGCCTTGGTATTTTTTGATCAGCCGGTGGAGTGCATCGCCAGCCAACTCAGGGTGGATGCTGGCCACACCTGTTCCGCGTACTCCCCGATATGGGGCGTTATCACCTGAAACTTCAAACCCAATTTCGTTATTAGCGGTGAGTCGTTTTACGAGAAGTGAACTCGCTTGGGTGGCGCACCACAAAGCACCGTCGTGAAAGTCAAACCACAGTGATTGCACGATGGGCCCACGTGAACCTGAGGAAGCCACGCGAATCGGGATCACGGCCTGTGCAAGAAAAGTTGATATTTTGGGGAAGTCCCAAGGTCCAGTTACGTCGAGCGCATTGTCCACGAGAGGAGCCTAGAGTGTTTCGCCAAAACTGCTTATTCGGTGTCCTGATCCGGTTCACGAAACAGCAAAAACCAAATGTAGTAAACGGCTATCGATGGTCCAACCAAAATCATGAGGTAGGGGACTAGCGCGCCGACACCTTCACTTATGTACTGGACTCCTTGGTAAACCAGCCCCACCGCTAGGGCGATGAAAATTACGCAAAGGGCAAGTTTTCCTGCACTCCAACTTGGTCGATTCGACTTCCTTGAACCCTGAGACACGCTTGCGGGGTCATTCAGAGCCATTGTTAATCACTTCACTTTCCGGTTCGTTGTTGATGCAAGCGAACAATAACAGTTATGAAAAAGGTAGTGGTCTAGTTGATCAGTTACAATGGGATCAGGTCGAAAACCATAAGAGGTGAATGTCATGAATACTGACAATGAACAAATTGTGAGTCTTAACGGCACTGAAATTTCCTACAGGTACTTCTCAGGTCACGGGATCCCTGTCCTACTCGTGCACGGCGTGGGTTCTTCTATGGACACGTGGTCGGACCTGTATTCACAGTTAAGTGAGAGTGGCCGAGCGGTGGTCCTCGTTGACCTGTTCGGTCATGGGAGATCCGGAGTTGGAAACGGTGATTACAGCCTTGGAGCGAATGCGACCATGCTCAGAGATGTTCTCGATTTTCTTGAGATTGAACGAGTTCACCTCGTTGGGCATTCCCTCGGTGGTGGTGTGAGCATGCAAATGTATTACCAATACTCCAACCGCATCACCTCACTCACTTTAATTGCTAGTGGCGGCCTCGGCACAGAAGTCGGTGTGTCGTTGCGCGCGGCCACTTTGCCAGGGTCTGAATTAGTGATCCGCGTTATTTCTCGACCTGAGGTCACATCAACTCTCAAACATGTGGTCGGTGTTTTGGGAGTCTTCGGTATTCGTCGCCATGGATTTGATGACCGGTTAGTTCAAACTCTGCGGGATCTCAATGACGAAGCAAGACTCAGTGGTTTTGTTAACACGTTACGTAGTGTGATTGGAATTGCTGGGCAACGTGTTTCCGCTTTGGATCGCCTGACTCTGGTTGAGCCTGAACGCACACTGATTATCTGGGGAGACAGTGACCCGATGTTGCCGTCAGCCCATGGGTATGCGCTGCATGAGCTACTTCCAGGAAGTCGAATGGTGATTGTTAATAACAGTGGACATGATCCACATGGTGACAACCCGGAACTTGTCTTTAATGAATTAGTTGCTCACATTGCGCGAACAGAAAATGATCCCACTTTTGACTCTGGTGTACTCAGTGCACGGTGATTTATTTGGCAGAGTTAATCTGTCGAGATGAGTGCATTGCGTTGTCGCTTCCTTGTTTCCGTTTTTTGGCTTGATCGGACTTTTGGGAATAGGAATTGCACCAGCTCACGGGGCCCCATCCTTGGGAACAGGATTGATCCGAATAGATGCCGATTGGGCCACCGTCAAAACATTGTCAAATGGCGAGCTGGTTATTACCCTGGATCAAGAAGCTAGTGGGCAATGGATGGGTGAGATCGGTTCTTCGTTAGAGCCTGTGGTGCGCGATATCGATGACCGTAATCTGGTGAAAGCATGGGATGCCCTCGGCCACACTTCTGGTGAGGGAGTCGAATCAACACTGACATGGAATTCGACGAATAATTTCCAGCTTGTGAAACTGGGTGATCCCAGTTTGACGGCACGTGGACACTTGAGATTTGTCATTGAACCCGACAGCGAGTTGTCAGCTAATGAGTTGCCTGTGCGTTTGGAAAAGGTTAGTGTCAATATCACTAGGGGAGCATCGCCTCAAATTCGAAGTTTTCCCTACAGTCAAAGTTTCTCTCTGACCGCAACGGCAGCAATACAAACGACAAATAATTTTGCCTACGAGGCCTCACTTATGTTCAGCAATACTGGTACAAATTGCTACGAAGCGACTCTCGTTCAGCAAGCACCGATGTCCCAATTGCCCACTGATCTACTCTGCGGAGCAGCTTTAACTTTTTCCTCTGGGACACTTACCATGACACTGCCGATGCCTTCAGGAGCAAAGGGCAATGCCTTCTTGACCTCCGCCATGATTGTGTCCGGCAGCCCGTTTTCTTATTCCGGAATTGTTGCGCAGTGGACGCAAACCGGTAGCTAGAGTGAGCGCCCAAAGGGGATTGCTGCGCCGCGACTATCGCTGTTGCCCTTTGGCACCTACTATGGGCTGGTGACCTTTATTGCCGCTGCGCACGCAGTGGTCGGCCCGTACGGGTACCCCCAAGAGCAACTCACCGAGGCGTTCGCAGCCGTCGTTTCTCCCCAGGGGGCTCATCAAAAAGTGATCGAACGGATCCACGTCGCTACGGGGGTCAAGCACCGCAACTTGGCAATTCCCTTGGAGGACTACGCCACACTTGCCGGCTTCGGCGAAGCAAATGACGCGTTCATTCGGGTTGGTTTAGATCTCGGGACGACGGCTATTTCGGGAGCGCTCGCTACGGCAAACCTAGAGGCTGCTGACGTTGACATGATCATGACAACATCGGTTACGGGAATTGCCGCACCTTCCCTTGATGCCAGGCTCGTGTCGCGGCTGGGATTGCGGCAAGACGTTAAGCGGGTACCGATATTTGGACTTGGCTGTGTTGCCGGTGCGGCGGGGATTGCGCGGCTTCATGACTACCTCTTGGGTCATCCTGATGAAGTTGCAGTTTTGTTATCTGTGGAATTGTGCTCGTTGACTTTGCAACACGATGATGTTTCGATGCCCAATATTGTGGCAAGTGGCCTATTCGGTGACGGTGCTGCAGCAGTTGTAATGGTTGGGGAGAGGCGCGCGGCCCGCATGGGGATCACCGGGCCCAAAGTTATTGCATCTCGGAGTCGGCTCTACCCCGACACAGAGCGGACAATGGGTTGGGACATTGGTGGAAGCGGTTTCCGAATTGTCCTGTCAGCCGGTGTCGCTGACATAGTCAACCAATACCTTGGAGAGGACGTCAGCGACTTTCTCGGTGATCACGATCTCAAAATCCCCGACATTAACAACTGGGTGTGTCACCCTGGCGGGCCAAGGGTTCTGGAGGCCATGGAGTCAGCCCTTGACCTACACGAGGGTCAACTCGACGTAACGTGGCGATCACTCGCGGCGATCGGAAACCTTTCTTCCTCGTCGGTTTTACACGTTTTATGTGACACTCTCTATGGCACAGGTGGGTCAGCCCCCGAACCGGGGACGCCTGCAATGTTGACGGCGATGGGTCCGGGGTTTTGTGCCGAATTGGTCCTACTGGAATGGTGATCCGATGACAGCCTTCGTCTTGTTCACCATCCTGATCGTGATCGTTGCTGGTGAAAGAATCGTGGAACTTGCGGTTTCAAAGCGGAACCTTCGCTGGAGCGCGGAACACGGGGGAGTCGAATTCGGCAGATCCCATTACCCATACATGGTTGCTCTGCATGTGTTTCTGTTGGTCGGTTCACTTGTTGAAGTGTGGGTGTGGCAGAAACCGATCAACCCGGCTTTCGCGTGGACCATGTTCGCACTTGTTCTTGCTTCACAAGCATTGCGCTGGTGGTGTATCACAACACTTGGTAAGCGCTGGAACACGCTCGTCGTAATTGTTCCAGGGATGCCGAGAGTTACAGGTGGCCCTTACCGCTGGTTAAGCCACCCCAACTATGTCGCCGTTGTTATTGAAGGAATAGCGCTACCAATGGTCGGTTTCGCTTGGGTAACCGCGATTATTTTCACAGTATTAAACATTCCGCTGCTGGCGACGCGACTTCGAGTTGAAAACGAGGCGCTCGGGACGCTCCCCAAATGAACGACCTCATTGTCGTTGGCGGTGGACCGGTCGGACTGATGACCGCGATTCAGGCGCGATTGAGTGGACTCGACGTAACTGTTGTTGAACAACGATCTGGACCGATCGACAAAGCATGCGGTGAAGGTTTAATGCCCGATGCACTGCTGCGATTACAGTCCGTCGGGGTTGACCCGGTTGGACATGACTTTTATGGAATTCGGTACATCTCCAAGCGAAATGTGGCCCAAGCTCGATTCCGATCAGGACCCGGCAGGGGAGTGCGACGATTAGTTTTGCATGCAGCAATGTATGAACGGGCGCAGGAACTTGGTGTGGTGATGGTCACTGGACGAGTTGACAAGATCACCCAAGGAGAGGGCTGGATCCAAGCGGGTGAGATGCGCTCTCGTTACCTCGTTGGCGCGGACGGACTGCATTCCAATGTTCGTCGAATACTCGGCTTGGGCGAAGTTGCATCAGGTGTGCAGCGTTTTGGGATCCGCCAACACTTTGGAATCGCACCGTGGAGTGATTTGGTCGAGGTGTACTGGCTTGACGACTCAGAGATCTATGTAACACCGGTGGGTCCGGACACCATCGGTGTTGCTGTCCTTGGCCGGTCCGTGTTGAACCTAGATGAGGCAATTGCTCGAGTGCCCGAACTATCTGCGCGACTTGATTGCGTTCCCCGAGTGAGTGAGTTGAGGGGTGCCGGTCCACTCATGCAACGAGTCAGTAGCCGATCCAATGACCGGGTGCTGTTAGTCGGAGATGCTTCCGGTTACATCGACGCATTAACCGGTGAGGGTCTGCGTTTAGGTTTCGCGGAAGCGCAAGCAGCGGTCAACGCAATCTCCACGGATCACGTTGAGCACTATGAACGCGATTGGCAAAAGGTCACGAGGTCGTACCGGTTGATGACAGGGGGCCTGCTGTGGGCGTCCTCTCGTCGTGGACTGCGACCAATGATTGTGCCGGCTGCGCGTGCATTGCCAAGGGTTTTCAACCGAATTGTCGATTCCTTAGCGGCCTAGTTGATTGCTGTCACAATCACCAGTGCGGCAACGTCAATTGCAACCATTGCAATGAGGGAATAAAACATGGCGGTGCGATAGTGGGAACGCGAACCAACAATCACCGTGAGGACGAATGCAACGAAAATGATCAGTGCTAGCCAAGCGCTTGTTGCATAGCTCACGAGAACCAAGATTCCACTACCAAGGGCTAGAAGTAGCCAACACAAAATAACGGACCGGCGATTTCCTAAAGCAACCACGACCCCACCAACACCAGCAGCGGTATCAAACTCCGCATCAGGTAAAGCGTTTGCTAGGTGGGCGCTCACCCCGATGATCGCGAATACAGCGACCGACCAAAGGGTCGGGGGTTCATCGTTTAATCCGAAGGATAGGAAGGCAGGCATCGCACCGAAAGCGAGGGCGTAAGGGAGCCAGGACCACGCCGTGCGCGAAAGTCGAATGTTGTAAAGCCAGGCCATCAGGATTGCGAAAATGTGGAAGGATCCACCCAGCCAACCGGCAATTACCCAACTGGATGCAATGGCAATGAGTAGCGCGGCGAGCGCTGCAACCCAGAGTGCTCGCGCGGATACATCTTGCGCCACTGTCGGTTTAGTTGTTCGTCCGATCCTTGTATCCAAGGAAGAATCAAATGCGTCATTGCTCCAACCCACCGACAGTTGACCAACGAAGATGGTTGTGAAGACGGCGAGCAGAGAGAGTCCGGTCCAACCTAAACTCCAACCGAACGCGCTGATGACCAATGAGACGGCAATTGTGGGCAGCGGATGGCTTGCCTTTATGAACCCGAGCACTACTCGCATGGACTGACCGTAGGGGATGCCCGGTGGGCGTCCGTCCCTGCGATGCACTCATTGGTTTCATGCCTTGGCATGATTGCGGAATGACTACGAGCCGCTTTGGTGCAATTTCTGTCCATGTCCTTGCAACAATTGGTGTGATTTTCTGGGTTGTGACATTCGGTAGAACCGCGCTGGGGCAAATCGATGCGTCTGTCGTTCAAGTGGGGCTCTTGGCTCTGGTTCTTGGTGGTGCACACGCGCTCATCTCGATATCTACAACTAGAAGGTCAGCGGCCGCTATTTGGTTGACGGTCTTCGTCTTTATCTCAGATTCACTGCTGGGCATTTTTGTTAACCCAATGGCATTTCTCCTCACAGGATTCACGGTCGTCCTATTTATTGCCGTGATGCTTTCGCGCAGAACCCTAAATCCGTAGGTCCAACCCGCGGGGCTAAGGCTTTGGCACTACTTTGTGCTCATGCGCAGATTCGTTGAACTCTCACGCTTCGTGGTTATTCTGCCCGTCCTTGGTTCACTCCTTGGTGCGTTAACACTGATGCTGATCGGAACGTGGGAAGTTTTCAGGTCCATTATCGGGATTTTCAATTCTTCCTCGCCGCTAAAGGACACCGTTGTTGGAATTCTGACAGCGGTGGACACCCTGCTGTTGGCGACCGTTCTCCTTGTCATTGGTTACGGACTTTATGAATTGTTTGTCGATACTGAGGTCAAACTTCCGGCATGGCTGGAGATCAAGGATCTTGATGATCTGAAGAACAAACTCATTGGTGTGGTTGTTGCAATCATTGCCGTTGTATTTCTTGGTCAACTGGTCGACAACAACTCGAGTAATGATGTTTTCCTGGCCGGTGCTGGCTCGGGCGCGCTCGTGATCGGCTTAGCGGCCTTCACATTTGCAACGAAAAAGAATTAACTCCCCGATTTCGTGAGGGCAGGTTTTGATTCTGCCCGTTCGACGATGTGTTTGGCCATCGGTGGGAACACGAAGGCATGGAATGGCGCTACTGACCACCAGTACACGTGTCCGGTGAGGGACTTTGGCCAGTAAACAGCCCGCTGGGTGAGAGTAGAGCCGCCATTTTTCCCTTCGGTCACCGAAAATTCGAGCCATGCTCGTCCGGGCATCTTCATTTCTGCCCGTAGTCGAAGTAGTTCGGGTGCTTGTCTCTCCTCAACCCGCCAAAAATCAACGGTTTCTCCGACATGTAGAACATTTGGGTCGCGACGGCCACGCCGAAGACCCACCCCACCTACTAATCGGTCGATGAAGCCGCGAACCTCCCAAAGTAATTTCGCCGAATACCAGCCATTGTCACCACCGATGCAATCAACTGCGGCCCATAATTCTTGGGGTGTGGCTTGTGAATTAAGAACTTGAATGTCTTCGTAGAGAGTGCCGCCGGCCCAGTCAGGATCACTGGGTAGCGGCTGGCTAGGAACACCGGGTGTACTGGCACTTGACCATCGGGTTGTCACTTGGGCATCTTGAATTCGAGTGAGGGCCAATGCAACTGATTGATCAAATGGGAGAAGACCCTCAGGTGGATCGGGAATAAAGTTTTTAATATCGCTGTCTAAACACACGGCTGGGTATCGTAGTGAGAGAACGAGTGGTCGTGCGATTGCGCGCGGAACCGGAGTTACCAGCCCCACCCAATGACTGGAGAGTTTTGGGGTCAAAATATTGATCGGCAAAATCAAACGTCGGGGCAGCCCGGCAACCTTGGCGTAACGCTGCATCATGTCTTGGTAAGCCAGGACGTCGGGCCCACCGATGTCGAAGGACCTGCTTACCTCCGCGGGTAATTCCGCAGATAAAACCAGATAGCGCAGTACATCTCGCACCGCAATCGGCTGCGTTTGTGTCCTGACCCAGCGAGGAGTGATCATCGCGGGAAGCCGCTCGGTGAGGTAGCGGAGCATTTCAAAAGATGCTGAACCTGACCCGATGATTACAGCGGCCCGTAATTCAATTGTGGGAATACCTGAGTCATGCAAGATCCGACCGACCGCCACCCGAGATCGCATGTGCGGTGACATTTCCGTGATCGGCAAGTCTGGTGCGAGCCCACCGAGATAAACAATTCGTTTTATTTTGGCCTCTTTTGCGCACTGGGCAAAATTTTCAGCAATCCGACTCTCTTCGAATTCGAGTTCTTTACCTTCTTGAAGTGAGTGAAGGAGATAGTAGGCAACGCTCACCCCTTGCATTGCCGCGCTAAGTGACTCTGGATCACCGGCATCCCCTGCAGCAATTTCGATTTGATCAACCCACGGGAAGTCCCTGAGCCGATCGGGGTGTCGAGCAAGTGCGCGAACTCGGAGGCCGCGTTGAACGAGTTCCCGGATCAGGCGTCCACCGACATAACCGGTGGCGCCGGTCACTAGGTAAATTGGTCGAGGATCATTCTCCACAGTCTCGTTACTCATGCCCCTATTGTCGCGCGTTTTTCGAATTTGTGCGCCAAGAAAGGCTCTGTGGCTAGGAAGGCGGCTCTTGGGGATTTCCCTTGGCCCGCAGCCGTTGATCAAAACGTGACACGAACCACATGTGGGGAACGGTCAAACCCCAGACGATTGCAAGGCCAATCCAGAGAACCGTACCGGTCATCGAATTATTGCCAAGGAAAATCGTGAGTCCGGCGAGAATCGCGATGAATCCCAGAAGAGATGGAATGCCGATTTTTGTCACGGCAGCGAGTGAACGCACGTTGATCGCACCTGTTGTTACTAGGGCTAAGCGTGCAGTATGTCGGGATGCATGCCAAAAACCAAAATAGACAGCGAAAGCGATAAATGGTGACGCGATCAGGCCGAGAACTGCCAGCGTGAACAATTCGAAAGCACCACGAAGGGCGCCTCGAGCAATAAGTGCCACGATGGAGATAACAATCAAGGCAAGTACTACACCTCGAATGATTGCAGTCACAGGATTGGAATAGATCGAGGCAAGTTCAGGCTCAAGGGAAACAACCGTGCTCAAGGCCGCGGGAGAAGTAAGCGGTAGTAACACCGGTGCGCTACCCAGTGCCAGTGCATAAAGAATTCGGAATTTTCCGCTGGCAGGGGTTTCCCCCTCAAGCTCGGCGGTAGCTTGCACATCACCTGTACCGAAATGCCACACGGTCATTGCGAGTACGAGAACAAATCCAATCGAAGGAAAAGCAATAATGAGGAGTGCGGCGACTGCGGCAATAGTCACGTAGACAATGACAAGGCGAATCCAGCCACGCCAAGAGAGTACGTGAACGAAAGTTAAATTGTCAGCGGCTCCATGCGGGATGCCAAGGGCCAAGGCGATGAGTGCCAGTGCTGCGGGAATAGGGCCTATGTCAACAGATGAGGAAGTTACCTGAGTCAGCAAACTGGCAATAATTGCGATCCAAGCAAAGATTGGACCAAGATTGAGGACAACCAGCGCGAGGTTTCGGCTGGGAGCAGACTGCCTCGGAACTTGGGTGCTCGCAATGCTCATGGGTGAATTCTGGCCTGTGGGTGTTCGACTTACCACCGCAATGCCTATCTTTAGGGAATCGATCCAGCGGGGCTAAGAGCGCAGGAAAGTTCCTGGGCGCGTCACGCTCACCGAGCAGCGGTCACCGGGTGCTCGATTTATCTGTGTTGGTTCACGCAACTTAACAACTAATCCACTATCCATTCGCACGCTAATTAGTGAGTCGTGACCGTGAAAAAGTGAATCAACGATTGTTGCATTCGGGGTTGAATGCTCGTCTATCACAATCGCTTCAGGTCTCACGATCAATGCTCCCAACTCTCCAGCATTGAGTTCACGGGAATCTTGTGTGGTGCTGACACCAAAATCGGTGCGCACATTGCGATCGGCCTCAACAACTGCTGGAATCACGTTGATCTCCCCGAGGAGTTGGGCGACCGCTATGGATTTAGGGGTGTTGTACAACGAGTGTGGGGTACCAAAAGCAATGAGTTTGCCGCCTTGCATGATCGCCAGTTGATCTGCAGTTGCCAGCGCCTCCTCTTGATCATGGGTGACCATGATTGCGGTTGTGGAGGTCAAGGTGAGAATACTTCGAATGTCGTCACGCATTTGTGCTCGCAGTGAAGTGTCCAATGCTGTAAACGGCTCGTCAAGCAAAATCAATTTTGGTTGGGGGGCCAAAGCTCTAGCGAGAGCAACCCTTTGCTGTTGACCGCCACTGAGCTCCTGGGGTCGGGTATGTGCAAATTCCTTCATGCCGATGATCTCGAGTAGCTCTTCGACTCGTTGCCTTAGGTTCGGATTGCGTTTAATTCCAAAACCAATATTTCCACTAACGTCAAGATGAGGGAAAAGGCAACCTTCTTGTGGGACCAGGCCAATATTTCGTTTTTCGGGTGGGACAAAAGTGGTAACACCTGAGACGAGTACACCCTCAAGGGTGATTGATCCCTTCATGGGTGTGATAAACCCTGCTATTGCTTTCAGCAGAGTGGATTTTCCTGAACCACTAGGTCCCAAAATAGCCAGAAGCTGTTGTTCCGCCAGTTCAAAACTGATGTCGCTTATTACGGCCTCGCCACCGTATCCGGCGCTCAGGTCTTGGACTGTTATCGCGCTCACGCGACCACCATAGTTTCTTTTTCACTCGTAAGGAAACTGCGTGAAAGGGCAAAGGAGGGAATTGCGGCAAGCAGAATTAGCGCGAGGGCGTATGGTGCGGCAGCTCCGAATGCCGCAAGTTCGGTGCGGCTCCACAGTTCTGTTGCCAAGGTGTCGAATCCTGTTGGACGAAGCATCAGGGTTGCCGGGAGTTCCTTCATCGCTGTCAACATGACGAGTAATCCGCCAGCGGCGATTCCTGGCAAAGAAATACGGCCACTCGTGTACAGCCAAGCGCGTAGCGGGCTGTAACCCAATGTTTGGGCTACTTGAGCTAATGCTGGCGGGATTGCTTCAAGTGAACTCCGTGATGCGCCAAGTGATTTTGGCAGGAAGAGGACCGCGTAGGCGAAAGCGAGGAGTACAAAACTCTGGTAAAGAAAGGGCACTGTATTTAGTGAGAGGTAAACAAGGGAAAGTCCGATCACGATTCCGGGCAGCGCTAAACCGGAATAAGAGATGGACTCGACGGTGCTGGTGCTTTTTCGGCGGAACTTCGACGCCAGCGCTGCAATGGGGAGTGCTAGCAGGACTGCGATCACGGCCCCTAAGGCGGAAATCCAAGCTGTATTTACAACGGCGGACATCAATTCAGCCCAGTCAAGTGGTCGGCGTGCTCCTTGAGCGAGCCTGATCAACAAAGAAATGATCGGGATTCCGAGGCTAATCACCGCTATGGCGATGAACCAAAGTGAACTTAGTGCAGAGGAAATGGGCGTGAGAGCCTTTGGCACCGTTATTGAGGCGACGCCCTTGTCGGCTCGAAACCGGAGAGTGCGTCCGCGGGCTTTGCGCTCAAGTGAAATCAGAATCACGGCGAGAATCACCAGCATGCCGGCAAGGACCGCGGCATTGCTTCGATCAAAACTTGCCCGGTAGGAGGTGTAGATCACTCGGGTGAATGCATCAACGCGAAGCAGTGCTACCGCACCGAAGTCTGAGAGAACGTAGAGGGCTACGAGTAGTGAGCCTGCTGCCGCCGCCGGAATGCTTTGTCGAAATGTGGTTGCAAAAAAAGCAGCCGTGGGTTTTCCTCCGAGCGACCTTGCAACCTGCTCAAGCCCGATATCAGCGGATCGAAGTGACACTAGTAGTGGTAGCAGAACATAGGGGAAACTCACGGCGGTCAAGACCAGCGCTGCAGCCCAGAACCCGTTCATTCCGGGAATCAGTGCAATCCATGCATAGGCAGCGACGTAGGAAGGGATTGCAAGTGGGAGCGCCGCGGTCGTGAACCAGAATCTGCGAAGTGGAAGTTTTGTTCGCGTGAGTAAAAGTGCGGTCGGGTAACTAATGAGCAGCGAAGCTGTGACAACAACGATCGCCAAACTAACACTGATACCTACGGTCTCCCAAGTTCGCAAGCGAGTAAGAATCGAGACAATCTCACGCACTCCCGCACCGCCAATTCGAATCGCCAGATACACCAGCGGAATCGCAGCGATGCACGCGCAAAGCGCCGCTCCCCAGAAAAGGAGAAACGGCGCCTTCGCGTTGTCTTTATTGTGCATGGTCGTGTCTAGAGTAGGCCAACGTCTTGCAGCATTGCCAGGGTTGCTGGCAGGTCAGCAAGTTGAGCGAGTTCAATGTCGGGCCCTGCGAGAGTGTCAATCGCAGGCAGGCCGGGTGCAGATTCAACTCCTGTAACCAGCGGGTATTCAAATGTGTTGGTAACAAACCACTCTTGGGTGCTGGGTGAAAGCAACCATTGAACAAACTCGACAGCTGCTGTGTTCTCCGCCGCACCTTTAAGGATCCCGACACCGGCAACATTGACCAGTGATCCGGGGTCCTGTGGTGCCATGAAGGAAATCTGCGCACGCATATTCGTATCGCCGACCTCGGCGGCTTTTTCATACCAGTAGTAGTGATTGACCAATCCCAATTGAACTTGTCCACTGTCCACTGCATCGAGAATCAAGCCGTTTTTTTCATACGATTGGACATCGTTATTGACCAAACCGGTCAGCCATTCTTGTGTCACCTCTTCGCCTTGTGTCAGGCGCATAGCTGTCACAAATGACTGGAAGGAGGCATTGGTCGGGGCGATTGCAACTTGACCGCGCCATTTTTCATCGGTGAGTTCGAATACCGATTGGGGTACTTGATCTGCTGGAACATTTTCGGGGTCGTAGGCAATCACTCGCGCTCGCCCCGTTACACCTGTCCAGGTGTTGTCAACCGCACGATACTCCGGCGAGACAAGGCTGGTTATGTTTTCGGGCAGTGTGCTCAGGAGTGAATTAACCGAGCCCAATGCACCTGCGTCTTGCGAGAAATACACCTGAGCGGGCGAACGGTCTCCTTCCTCAAGCATTTGGGCTGCTAATTCGGCGCTGTCACCAAAACGGGCAGAAATGTTGATCCCGGTTGCTTTGGCAAATTCGGCAAAAAGTGGCCCAACAAGTTCTTCGCTACGGCCGGAGTACACCACGAGCTCACTTGGTTCTGAAGACTCTGTCGATTCTGAGCCGGAGTCACTCGAGCAGGCGGCTAAGACCGGGAGCAGCAGCGCCATTGCGGCGATTGCGCTCACTTTCGCGCGGGTGGGCCGCAAGGAGAGGGAAGACCGGGATATTCGGCGGATATGTGACACGACGACCTTTCATTGTTGGGTAAATCCATAGGTTAGGTAAGGATTACCTTACTAATGTAGACGGTCGATCTGTTTAAGGGGAATTCGGGGTGGGTATCGTTTTTCTATGACCCGCGTGGCTCAACCAAAAAATGGATTTCCGCCAAAAGTCTGTGCTGCATGTGGTCGACCGTTCGAGTGGCGCAAGAAATGGGCTCGAGATTGGGACCAGGTCAAGTACTGCTCGGAGAAATGCAAACGCCAATGATTGTGAAAGACCATTAGTGTGCCCAAGTGATGCAAACCGTTGATGCACTTGACGTATTTGTTGTAGGCGCCGGAGCAAGTGGCCTTCGACTTGCAAGAATATTGGGTCAAGCTGGAGTGTCAGTTGCCGTTTGTGAAGGCCGAGATCGAGTGGGCGGGCGCCTGCTTTCTGCAGATCCAGGTGTTGACCTTGGTGCAACGTGGTTCTGGCAAAACGAAAATGACGTACGTGAAGTCATTCATGAATTCGGAATAGAGACGTTTCCGCAATACGCGAGTGGCAACATGATGTATCAAATCCCAGGGAGTGTGCAGGAACTAGATGGCAACCCACTTGATCAACAGGCCTGGCGAATTAGTGGTGGAACCCAAAAACTTGCAGTCGCATTAGCCGAATCCCTGCCCCCTGGCACTGTGCAACTTTCAACGAAGGTGACCGAATTGAAGTTTGATCAGGGCAACGACAAGGGCGTAACGGTGATAACCGATCGCGGTGTTTATACAGCGAAACACGTTGTGCTGGCTTTACCACCAGCGACTGCTCTTGCCAATATTTCCTTTAGCCCGCAACTACCCGAAGACGTAATGAGTATCGCCATGAATACGCCAGTCTGGATGGGTGCCGTGACAAAAGTAGTCGCAGTCTATGACTCACCGTTTTGGCGCAAACATGGATTAGCAGGGAGTGCAATGAGTCATGTTGGACCGCTTCGAGAAATCCATGACGTAAGTGATGTGGAGGAATGTTTTGGTGCCCTCTTTGGATTTAGCAGAGAACGAATAACCGAGGAAGCGGTCACAACGCAACTCGCAGAGCTTTTTGGTCCGGAAGCGAAGACCCCACGATCCGTCTTGATCAAAGACTGGAGTAGTTCGCAGTTCACTTCGCCACCTGGAGTGGATCAATTAAATGATTATCAACTCTTTGGATCTCACGCACTACGCCAACCACACTTTGATGGACGGCTATTTTTTGCATCAACCGAAACAGCTGTTGATTCACCGGGTCACATTCAAGGTGCCTTCTCGGCTGCTCACCGAACAGCACACTTGATAATTGCACAGAATAACTAGCCAGCTTTCACACATTCGAAATGAAACAAGGCCCCCTTGCCTTGGAGAAGGATCATTCGACTTGAAATCTCAAAAGATGTGAATAACTGCAACGAATTGTGTTGCCATGACCATTTCGTAACGTCAGAGGGCACTTTACGTTCCGAACGTTGATTTGCCGGTCATTCAGGTTGATATTTGCGGTGGCGGCCCATAGCATCAGAAGGCTTGGGCCGATCCGTTAAGGAAATGAGAAGTCTCATGAATGAATTGCGTGAACCAAAATTTGCCGGCGAAGGTAGTAGTGACTACGAGGTTTATATCCGGACCGACGAACTTCTCACGCTACAACCCGAACCTGAAACATGGAAGCACCGTGATGAATTGCTCTTCACGGTGGTTCACCAATCATCTGAATTGTGGCTCAAACTGGCGATTGCCGAGATCGACTACGCGGTTCTTCATATTTCACAAGATGCGATTGCGGCAGCGTCTCGATATCTCGTCAGAGCGCGTGACTGTATTAATTACACGACCGCTCAGTTACCAATGCTCGAAAAGATGACACCGTGGGACTACCAGCACGTGCGTACAGCACTAGGTCACGGTTCAGGTTTCGATTCACCAGGTTTTCGAAATCTGCGGGATAGCCTCAAAGTATTGGTTGACAGTGTTCAAGCCGCGTTGGGGCGGTCAGATCTCTCATTGGAAAAGCTGTATCTAAATGTTGAAGACAATGAGGCCTTGTACTCGTTGGTTGAATTACTGGTTGACATCGATGAAGCTTTGATGATCTGGCGAAGTGTTCATGTCAAAGTAATTGAACGAACCATTGGCGGCACCGTGAGCGGGACCCAGGGAACACCGGTTGAAATTGTTCGGAATCTGCGGGATCGTTCAATCATGGAAGAGCTATGGGAAGTTCGCGCTGACCTAACAGATCGTGCCGATCGGGAACTCACCAGTAATGCATGAACTAGACGACATGGATGCTCGAATCCTTGAGGCACTGCAAAAAGACGCTAGACATTCCTACAGCGCTCTCTCTCGTATCGTGCATTTATCTACCCCTTCGGTGGCCAATCGCACCCGAAAACTGGAAGAGGCTGGGGTAATCACGGGTTACCGAGCCCATGTCAATCCACGTTCCATGGGTTGGACGGTCGACGCAATCGTGCGCTTGGATTGCCACGGGACGACCTGTATTTTGAAGGACTCAAAGGCTATTGAGAACAAACATATTCTGGAGATACTCCGAGTCACGGGTCCTTACTGCTCGATTTTGCGAGTGGTGGCCGGAACCATGGACGAATTTGAATCTGTCATTGACGAACTCAGTAAGTACGGCACGCCTTCGAGTGAACTCATTCTGTCCAGCCAGAGTTGCGAGGTCCTAGCTCCACGGGAAGTCATTTAGCGAGCATTTACTTACCCGAAGTTGCAACGGGCTTGGACTCCTGTTTGATTAGGGGATGAATCCCGCCATCAATGAACTGTTCACGGACGCCCACACGACCTATTCCTTCACGAGTGAATCAGTCACAGATGCCGAGTTGACCAGCATTTACGACTTGGTCAAATTTGCACCGACACCTATGAACTCACAGGCGCTGCGGGTTCACTTTGTTCGCACACTAGAGGGTAAAGAGCGGCTGCTGCCATTACTCGATGAAGGAAACCGCGTGAAGAGCGCGAGCGCTGCCGCGGTTGCGATACTCGCCTTTGATACCGAGTTCAATGAGTTTTTGCCCGATCATTTCCCACAAGTTCCCAACGCTCGCGATATCTATCAGGATTCGGAGAAAAGAATTGCAAGTGCGCGTGAGATTGCAACTCTGCAAGCTGGATTCTTCATTCTGGCGGTGCGAACGGTTGGGCTCGACGCTGGACCCATGGCTGGATTTAATCGCGCTGGAGTTGACGCCGAATTCCTTTCAGGCAGTAGCTGGCGCTCGCTGTACCTTGTCAATATCGGGCATTCTGATCCACAGGGCCAGCGGCCCCGCAACCCTCGCTTGAGCGCGGAACGTGCGCTTGGTTGGAGTTAGTGGTCCAGTTCGAGTTCGGCAACCAATTCAACAACTTGGCTGCGAATTTCGTCTCGAATCGCTCTTACTGACTCAATCCCTTGACCTGCTGGATCTTCAAGTTTCCAATCTTCGTATCTTTTCCCGGGGTAGAACTTGCAAGCATCACCGCAGCCCATGGTGATCACTACGTCAGACAACTCCACCGTTTCATCAGTCAGGAGTTTGGGTTGCGCGTCACTTATGTCGATTCCCTCCTCGAGCATTGCGGCAATTGCATTGGGGTTAATTGATTCAGCGGGAATTGAACCAGCAGACAAGATCTGAACCCGATCTCCGGCAAGGTGCCTCAGGTAGCCAGCCGCCATCTGTGAACGTCCGGCATTGTGAACACATACAAACAACACGGTTGGTTGCCTTTTCATAGTTGTTCCTTCCAGGTCCATTTGCGTCGTAGCCAAAGTGAGACGTACACGAGTGCTACCAGTGCTGGTACTTCAATCAGTGGGCCAATTACTCCGGCCAAAGCCTGACCGGAGGTGACCCCCCAAACTCCAATGCTCACAGCAATTGCCAATTCGAAGTTGTTTCCAGCGGAGGTGAAAGCTACCGTTGTTGAACGCGCGTAACTCAGTCCGATTGCATGCGCAGCCCCCATCGCGGTAAACCACATAATGATGAAATAGATCATGAGTGGCACAGCGATAAGTAGGACACTTATGGGATCAGAAGTGATCGCTTCTCCTTGTAATGCAAAGAGAACAACGATGGTGAAGAGAAGTCCCCAAAGCGCGATCGGTGCAATTCTCGGTGCGAATTTGGTGTCGTACCATTCGCGACCCTTCTTAGCCACACCGATTTGACGGGTGAGGTAGCCCAGGGCCAGTGGAATGCCTAAGAAGATGAGAACCGCTTTGGTGATCCCCCAAGTGGAGAAGGCTACGTCTTGGGTGTCAAGACCAAGCCAGCCGGGAAGGATCGCGAGATAGAAGGTCCCGAGCAGTGCATAAGCAAGAATTTGAAAAATTGAATTAATGGCAACAAGTAATGCGCCAGCCTCGCGGTCACCGCAAGCCAGATCATTCCAAATAAGCACCATGGCAATACACCGAGCAAGTCCAATGACTATCAAGCCAGTCCGAAACTCCGGGTAGTCTGCAAGGAAAATCCAGGCAAGTGCAAACATGAGTAGTGGGCCGACCAGCCAATTCATTACAAGTGAGAGCCACAGCAATTTGCGATCACCTGCGAGATTGCCCATCTCTTCGTATTTCACCCGCGCCAGTACCGGATACATCATGGCAAATAGGCCGATTGCAATCAGGATGCTGGTGTTATCGATGGTGAAGGAATCCAGTGCGCTTTGAAGTCCAGGGATGCCGCGCCCGAGCAATAGCCCCAAGGCCATAGCCAAGACAATCCACAGGGGTAGAAAGCGATCTAATGTTGAAAGATTGGAAATTACCTGTTGTTCGCTTTTTGTTGCTTGCTGATTGGTGTTCATCGAGGTGTACTATGTCAGAGTACATAGATGGTCGTCAATATAGTTAAAGCCAACTTAGTGAAACAAATGGTGAACAATTCATGGCGCAAAGTATTAGTGGAAAACAAGTCCGACAGCGGGGCCCAGCATGCTGCCCGAGCGGAATTGGCAAGCCGATAGATCGCAAGTCCGCCGAAGCTCTCGCCGAACTCCTAAGGGCGGTCGCTGATCCGACCAGGCTTCAACTCATCTCGCTAATCAGAGACAGTGATCAATGCACGGCATGTGTTGGAGACCTCACCGAGGCTGTGGGGTTAAGTCAGCCGACGGTGAGTCATCATCTGCGGGTGCTGGTCGAGGCAGGAATTTTGAGTAAAGAGAAAGATGGATATTGGACCTGGTACACACTTCAGATGGACCGATTAGGTGAGCTGGCAGCTGTCCTGAGGTGAAGCCCTTGGGAATTCTCACCCGAGGCCCCCGAGACATTTAACCGCGGATTGCTTAAGGGAAATTGTGCCTGAAAATGCCCTTGTAGGGGGGCGGTGCACAAGCGCGCGAGGGGCAAGAGGACATTTATACCAGTGGGCACAGCCCGGTTCTCGAATCGAATGTGCGTGCTGTACGAAGGGCACGTTGCCCCTCGTGTTTTATGTTAGGGAGATTAAGCAACATGGCAACAGGAACAGTAAAATGGTTTAACTCGGAAAAAGGCTTCGGCTTTATCGAGCAGGCTGATGGCGGACCAGACGTTTTCGTTCACTACTCAGCAATTGATTCAAGTGGATACCGTTCACTCGATGAAAATCAAGCTGTCGAATTCGACATCACCCAGGGCCCAAAGGGACCTCAGGCTGACAAGGTTCGTATCGTCTAATTACAGACTTTTTAAGCTTCTCAAGGTGGCCCTCGGCATTACGCCGGGGGCCATTCTTATCCCCTTTTGAGCGCATGTGACGTTGATTCTTGAATATTAAAGGAAATCACGGGAATTTTTACGCAAATGCTGTTAAATTACCAGCATTGTGACTGAAATACGGATTTCTGATGCCGCTTCGATGCTCGGCGTCTCCGATGACACGGTTCGCCGTTGGATTGAAATCGGCAAACTCAGTGCGGGCGCTCCCGGCAACGGTCCACGGACGGTGAGTTCGGAAAGCCTTGCCCTCTATATGTCGGCTGCATCCAAGTTAGAGAGCACCGCCGTAAATGCCTCAGCGCGAAATCGGTTTGCGGGAATTGTGACGCGGGTTGAAAAAGACGGCGTTATGGCTTTGGTCGAAATTCAGGCTGGACCGCATCGGGTGACTTCACTGCTCAGTCGCGAGTCGGCCGAAGAACTTGGATTGGCACCAGGGGTGCGAGCCACGGGGGTTGTTAAATCAACAAATGTGGTGATTGAGTTGGAGCCGAATTCATGAACAAAATTATTCCTGCACTTCTGGCCATTGTTGTGACAGTTGGGTTAGGTGCACTCTTCCCTAGTGCATCTGGGGCCACGACCAAGCCAAATGCACAGCCGACTGTGCTGACGGTCTCGGCGGCAGCGTCTTTGACCGACGTATTTCCAGTCATTGCCGACGCGTTTACAAAGAGGTTTCCGAACACGGTGATCAAATTCAATTTTGCCGGAAGTTCGACCGTTATGAATCAAGTAATTGCAGGTGCCCCAGCTGACATAATTGCAACGGCCTCAGAGCCAACAATGCAGATCGGGGTTGACTCAAAGCAGGTTCTGCGCCCATTGTTTTTTGCAAGGAACTCCTTGGCAATTGCGGTACCGGCAGGAAATCCGGCGAACATTAAGAACTTGGCCGACCTCCAACGCACGGGAACGCTTCTAGGCGTGTGCGACACGGCGGTCCCTTGCGGATCCGCCGCGGCTCAACTTTTTACCAAGAATAAACTCAACGTCACTCCGGTTACGCGCGAACTCGACGTTCGTTCACTGCTTGGCAAAGTAATTTCCGGTGATCTTGATGCTGGGGTTGTTTATGCCACAGATGTAAAGGCAGCTGGTAGCAAAGTGGAATTTGTGGAGATCCCGATCAAAGAAAATGTCACGACGGTCTATCCGATTGCCATGGTTGCACAGAGCCAAAGCGCCGTATTGTCCAATCGGTTCGTAAATTTTGTTCGTTTTAGCAATACCTCGCAAGGAATCTTGCGCGCATTTGGTTTTGCGAAGCCCTGGTAAATAAATTGAGGGGTCAACGCTCGCCGCTATTTCTTTTGATTCCGGGGCTTGTAGCGTTAATTTTCCTGCTGGTACCTCTGATTGCCCTGATTGCTCAAACTCCGTGGGAATCGTTCCCGAAAATTATTTCGTCACCCGAAGCATTAGAGGCCTTGCGGCTCTCATTATTAACATCACTTGCTGCCACGGCGCTTGCGGCAATTTTTGGGATCCCCATGGCATGGCTGCTCGCGCGTGAGGTGCTTCCCTTCACGGGACTACTACGTGCCTTGGTAATCGTTCCCTTGCTGCTACCCCCAGTGGTTTCTGGTGTCGCTTTACTTGAAGCCCTGGGCCGGCGCGGACTCATCGGTGGATTCTTGTATGACAATTTTGACATTACGTTCCCATTCACCACGGTTGGTGTAGTGATTGCAACAACTTTTGTCGCGATGCCATTCCTGATCATCACACTTGAAGGCGGCTTCCGTTCTCTCCACCAGCGTTACGAGGATGCGGCAGCAACCCTGGGCGCGAGTCCGAAAAGAATCTTCTTCCGAGTAACCATGCCAATGGTGGCTCCCGCCGCAATCGCAGGGCTCGTGCTGTGTTGGGCTAGGGCACTCGGTGAATTCGGGGCAACAATTACATTTGCCGGTAACTTTCCTGGAGTTACTCAAACAATGCCACTAGCGGTTTACACCGCCCTCGAATCGGATCGATCTGTAGCGATCGCCCTCTCGCTGGTGTTACTCGTTGTCAGTGTTGGGGTGCTCGTTGCCTTGCGTGGTCGGTATTTGCAAACGAGGGCATCATGAAAATTGTTGCGAACTTCACTGCCTCTCGAGGTATTTTTAATCTGGATATTGACACGACATTTTCCGCGGGAACGGTCACCGCGGTACTTGGTCCCAATGGCTCCGGAAAATCCACACTGCTAAGGGCACTTGCCGGTCTACAAACTCTTGATTCGGGTGAAATCGTTTTCGGTGAGCGGGTGGTTGATGCGGCACCGTCGGTCCACGTTTCTCCGCAAGATCGATCGGTTGGTGTTGTTTTTCAAGACTATTCCCTCTTCCCACACCTAAGCGTTCTCGAAAACATTGCATTCGGACCGCGATCTCTCGGGGCGTCAAAAAAGAATGCTCAAATTGAGTCCGAAGCACAAATGAATTCACTGGGGATTACTGAATTGGCAGATCGAAAGCCGAGTCAAATTTCAGGGGGACAAGCGCAGCGGGTGGCACTCGCTCGCGCATTGGCGACCCGACCCGAAATTTTATTACTTGACGAACCGCTTGCAGCCCTCGATGCCCAAACGCGAGAGAGCGTGCGAACCGAACTGGACGGGCAGATCAAAGCATTCGCCGGCTGTGTAATTTTTGTAACCCATGATCCATTTGATGCAATGCTGCTTGCCGATCGCGTCATTGTTCTCGAAAATGGTGTGATCACTCAAGAGGGAACACCGGGTGAACTAGCAGCCAGACCTGCGACCGAATATGTCGCAACTTTGATGGGCGTCAATCTTCTTCGTGGACGGGCGCAAGAGGGCGTCCTACACGTCGACGGTGGTGGCGTCCTGCAAATACCGGAGCGCTCACTCGAGGGTGAAGTCTTGGCCGTACTCAGACCCGAGGCGATCACACTTCACCTGAACAAGCCTGAAGGCAGTGCCCGTAACGTCTGGGAAGGAACAGTTACCGGGCTAGCACCAATGCATGATCGAATTCGGGTAAGTGTGCAAGCGTCACCATCGGTAGTTGCCACAATTACCCACGCGGCCCTAACGGATTTAAATCTGGCGGTAGGTACTTCAATCTGGGTGAGTGCTAAAACCCTGAACATTGAGGCATTTCCCAAGTGAGTGTGTTAATTCACTTCACGTCCCGGTGAAGTTACCGTCACGCCTTTCGAGGAAACTGTTTATTCCTTCTGCGGCGTCTTGGCTTGTCAAAATCCCAGGGAGTATTTGGCGCATATGCTCTACGGCCGCTTCTTCACCTAATTCACGCGAGACACGTGCGTTGGCAATCGTCCCGTAAACGCCCATGGGAGCTTGTTTAGCAATCAATTCAGCGATTTCAATTGCCCGTTGGGTGTCCTGTCCTACTGGTGTGATTTCCGAAATGAGTCCGATCCGCAATGCCTCTTCGGCGCCAAATTCTTCACCGGTGAGGAGGAACCGCATCGCGTTACTCCAACCAAGTTGCTCGGTTGCCCGGATAGTGGCACCACCAAAAGGAATAATTCCGCGACCGACCTCTAGTTGGCGAAAACGTGTATTTTCTGCGGCGATCACAATGTCACTGGCTAACGCCAATTCGATGCTGATGGTGAAGGAAATTCCGTGCAAGGCCATCACGATTGGCTTACTCACCTTTGCACCCCAAATTCCATAAGGGTCAATGTGTGAGTTGCCGGAAAGAGCAATTGGGCCGCGCTTTGCAACTTCAGCACTCACTTCGGCGAGGTCAAGTCCTGCACAGAAGTGGTCGCCGTGGGAGAAAACGACCCCGACTCGCAAGTTGGGGGAGTCCTCAAGGAGTTGATAGGCCTTGGCTAACCGGTCAATTGCCTCAAGATTCATCGCATTGTATTTTTCGGGGCGATTGAGTCCGATCAGGAGAATGTGGCCCTGCTCTTGGACAGTAATGACACTTTCAACTGGTGTGGACATGTCGCAATGCTAGCCGGTGGTGTTAGATTTCCCCGCATGGAGAACGAACCTTCGATTGCATACTCGGTAACCCCGGCGAATCGGTCGTGGACCGCCACGAAGATTGTGGCAATCATCGCCGCAATTGTCACTGGGCTTTATATGTTGCCGTGGGCTATTGCCACATTGCGTGACGTGAAGCATTGGGGAGTGTTCTGGGTGAACCTGCTCCTGGGTTGGACCATTATTGGTTGGGTTATTGCATTGGTAATGGCGCTACGTTCACAAGATCGAGTCGTTATCGTGGTCACGGACACCTCGTGAATAGCGTTGTTCCCTCGCGAACCTCTGCGGTACGCGGTGAAGACGCACTCAATCTCGAGGCACTATTGGAATGGGCCAATGAAATTGGCTTAGGTCTACATGGGCCGCTAGAACTATTGCAGTTTCAAGGTGGCGCAAGCAACTTGACGTATTTGGTAACTGATTCGGCTGGCACGGCCTATGTCCTGCGTAAACCACCACACGGCGTTAAGGCGGCGAGTGCACATGACATGGGGCGTGAAGCTCGGGTGTTAAGCGCACTTAGTCCAGTTTTGGCGAGTGCACCCAATGTGATTGCTTATTGCGAGGACAGCGAAGTACTGGGAACGCCTTTTTACCTTATGGAATACATCGAGGGCCACATATTAAGTACCTCTATTCCCGCTGAGCTAAATACAAGCGAGGGTGCCGTGCGACTTTTGTGCGAATCCATGGTTGATGCTTTAGCCCAACTTCACCAAATAGATGTTTCTGAAGTAGGACTCGCTGAGCTTGATCGGGGTGAAGGATACGTTGCTCGTCAGATTTCTGGTTGGTCCAAGCGCTATCGCGATTCACGGACATCAGATGTCCCCGATGCGGAGAGCCTCATGGCATGGCTCGCCAGCAATCAACCACCCGACGTTGAGCACTCACTCATTCACGGGGATTGGCGCTTTGACAATCTGGTACTTGATTCACGTGGTGAATTGATTGGGATACTTGATTGGGAGATGTCGACGGTAGGTGATCCATGCATGGATTTGGGTGCAGCGATGGCTTATTGGGTTCAAGTTGATGACGACCCGGCATTTTCGAGTTTTCGCATGCAACCTTCAGATGCCCCTGGGATGTTGACCAGGTTAGAGGTTGTTGAACGGTACGGGGCATTTATGGGTGGCGAAGTTGCGGAATCATTAAGAGTGCACTGGGATTTCTATGAAATTTATGGATTATTTCGACTTGCAGTGATCATTCAACAAATTTGGGCGAGGTATCAATCCGGTGCAACAACAAATCCACGGTTCGCTGGTTTCGGCCAAGTCGTCAACATACTTATCACACGCGCGCAAATGAAACTAACGAACCCTATTACATGAAAAAAACATCCTGCATTTAGTCTTTGGCCATGGACTTCACCTCCTCCTTGGCGCAGGCAGGAACTAATTTTGTTTCAGTCCCAGTACTAGCATTTTTTCTGGGCCTAGTTTCTGTTGCCTTTAAAGCGGACCTCCGCTTACCCGACTCCGTTTATCAAGCCACTTCCGTTTACCTGCTTTTCGCAATTGGGCTCAAAGGTGGTGTTGCCCTTCGCGCAGCTGACCCAGCAGAAGTACTTGCCCCAATTGGAGTGGCCCTAATCCTGGGTGTACTCATACCTCTAATCGTCTTTGCAGTACTGAAATATGTAACGAAACTCAATCCAGTGGATCGAGGCGCAATGGCGGCCCACTACGGATCAACATCACTCGTGACATTCACTGCAGCAATTGTGTTTCTTGAAAGCCTCGACATTGCATTCGAAGGGTTCATGCCGACCCTACTTACGGTTTTGGAAATCCCAGGAATCATTGTCGGACTTCTCCTTGCCGGCCGTTATCTCAGTCGAAGTGATCAGAGTTCACAGCAGGAGGGATGGATTCGGGAGATTGTCTTTGGTAAATCGATTCTTTTGCTCGGAGGAGGACTCATTATTGGATTTCTCACAGGAACGCAGGGTTACGAAAGGGTTGAGCCATTCTTCGGTTCCTTGTTCACCGGCGTTCTTGCTTTATTCCTTTTAGAACTAGGCGTACTCGCTGGCCGCCGAATTGGTTCAGTGCGAGAGGCAGGCATCGGGCTGATTGCTTTTGCCATCATATTCCCATTATTCGCAGGGACCCTGGGAATCATAGGTGGTTATATCGCAGGTCTATCGGTTGGCGGGGCCATGATTCTTGGAGTTTTGTGCGCGAGTGCGTCTTATATTGCTGCTCCGGCCGCCGTGCGATTAGCATTGCCAACAGCAAATCCGGGTATTACATTGACGGCAAGTTTGGGAATCACATTCCCATTCAATTTGATTCTCGGAATACCGATCTACCTATTCATTGCCCAATCCCTGGAGGGGTGGTTTGTGTGAGTGAGAATCTTCAGGCCGTAACCCTGTTAACAATTGTTGCCGAGTCACTGATCGAGAGCCGACTACTTGAAGATCTCGTTTCCTGCGGGGTCATCGGATGGACCCTGACACCGGCGCGAGGAGCGGGACCTGACAATCGACGATTGAGCGAAGTCGAGGGTGGCAACGTCAAAATTGAGGTATTGGGATCGGAAGAAGTCATCCAAAAAGTTTGGGACCTATTAAGTAACAGATATTTTCCCAACTACGCGGTAACCGCCTGGCAAAGTTCGGTACTTGTTTCTCGCTTAGACAGGTACCTGAACCACTAGGAAGCCAAAGTCCCAGCAAAAATCTGCCAAGCCAGAAGACTCTTTGCACCCAAGCTCAGGAAAATGTAGGCGCGTTCACCGTAACGGTAATTGGCCCATTTACCGACCTGTTTGTACTGCAAATATTGGACGAGAGCGAATGAGTTGAAGAACAAGAACAGTGAAGCGATAATGCCGTAAACGAAGGCTGGAGTCTCGTTTCCGGAAGTTGATCCAGGCGCAACAACGTAAATTGTCACCACAATCCAAGGGACGATTCCCGCAGCACAACCGAAAACAAACGGAAGCATTCCGCCACTTCCCGGCTGTTCGTATTTCTCCTGAAGCCAGCCAAAAAGAATCATTGACGCATTGACACCGAAAATGGCAATTAATGCCGCGATATCGGCAATTCCCGTGATCTGCGCGATCAAAACAATCATCACGGAGGAGCTGATCGAGTACTCAACCCACCTGAAATAATTGTGTTGCAGGTTCAGCCCTTCAATGTATTTTTTGAAATAGAGGGGACTGGCGACCAAGAAGTGGAAGAAAGCAGAGAGGGCGAAAAACAAAGCGACACCCCAAGCAATCGGGGAGTCAAATAATGTGATCGTGTCACTGGGAATTGTTCCGGGTGGACCTTCCATGTACGTGGCCGTAACAGGCAGGGTGAAGTCATTCGCCAGGATCAAAATAATTATGAGTTGAATGAGATGTGCGAAACCTGCAATTACATTCCATCGACGCAAACTTTGATCAGTAATGTTCATGATTCCCTCTTCCATGGTCGTGACCATTTTTTTGTAGGTTTAGTCGATTCAGTGTTTCCTTCAAGGGGTGCATCAAGTGGCACTTCGTAGCGTAATTGTCTCAACTCGACAATACTGCTTGCCATAGCAACGATTGGTATTGCCAGCAGCGCACCTGCTACGCCAAACAGTGCTGCACCCAGAAGTACTGAGGCAAAGGCAACGGCTGGGTGTACGTCGACCGCGCGCGCACTAATCCGTGGTTCAATCGTTAGATTCTCAACCTGTTGGTAAAGGATTCCCCATACCAGAGCGATTATTCCGACCCAAACGTTTCCGCTGAGTAGGCCAATGAGAACGGGAAGTGCGATCGCAATGTAAGTGCCAATTGTTGGCACAAATTGAGATACGAGTCCGGTCCAGATCCCTAGTGCCAACCACGAAGGCATGCCAATGGCCAAAAACACAATTGCCGTTGTGCTGCCATTTATCGCGGCAAGAACGACTCTCGCAGCTACGTAATTTCCGGTCTTCTCTGCCGTCACACTCCACACTTGATCTGCGATCGGCTGAAATCGTGGAGCAAACAGTGATCGGATATAGCGGCGGAATCGAGGTGCGTCTGCTGAAAGGTAAAAAGTAATCAGGCCGATAATGAAAAGGCTAAAAAAACCGAGGGTGAGTGAACCCAGCAATCCAAGGGCTCCTTGCAGCACTGTCGATGCGTACTCGGCTGACTTTTCTGGAGTGAGATTCAATTGCTCCCAAAGATCCACCACCTCGTAACTGGAATTCGTGCGCTGGTTGAACCACGCTAGGGCGCTATCAAGAACGGCGGGCAAGCTTTGGATGAGCTCGGCTATTTGATTGATCAGCAGATTTCCAAAAATGGCACTAAAAACTGCAAAGAAAATAATGACGGAAATCATCACTGTTGCTGTAGCTAGGCCACGCTTCATGTATCGCGCGAGACGCCCGACTGCAGGCTCCATTGCGATTGAGGCAAACCAAGCCATCAGGACAATGAAGATCACTCCGCCACCATCCTCCAGAAGGAACTGGAGGAGTAGTGCGATTGCGACGACTGCAAGAACAATAAAGCTGGTTCGCCAAACATTCCTTGAATCGAAAACAATCGTTCTCTGGTCGTTCATAAGGACAGGGTAGTGCCCCAATCCTCATTACACGCCTGTCCCACAAGGAACTTGTCTAAATTCCCAACTGTGCTTAGAGTGTGCCAATGCGACGACTCGTAGCAGCGGTATTTGCTGTCATGATTCTGGCAATGTTCCCTAGTTCGGCTGGAGCAGTTCATATCCCCGTGGAAAGTCATTCGCCCAGTGAAGTCCGTACACAACAAGTTAAGAAGCACAAAAAGGGAAAAGTGTGCCCCACTCGAAATTTTTGGTTGGGCGCTGGTTGGGGTGCGGACCGGGGGAGGCGTTCGCACATGGGCATGGATATGGCGGCTAAACGCGGAACCCCAATATTTGCCGTTGAGGCCGGTCGGATCAACCGAACAAAGCGTCAATCAAATGGTGCGTTACAGATTGTGTTGCGCGGTAAAAGTGGATCGATGTACTACTACGGACACATGGACAAGGTTGTGATCAAAGGCGGACAAAAAGTGAAAAAGGGTCAAGTCATTGGAAAGATGGGAGACTCGGGATCCCCAGGCCAGGTGCATCTGCACTTTGAATATTGGAAAAGCGGTAGAGAGTCCGCAGCCATAAATCCCATTAAATTTCTCAAACGAGTGTGCAAAAGCATTTAGTTTTTGATGCTGTACGACTAGCTCACCACATGGGTCAGAAGCAGGATTACTGCCGTTACGAGCAGCAAAATTCCCGAAGCCGTGAGAATCAGACGGTAGGTCCGGGCGCTCATCCGGTGAGCACTTGCTGCAAGTGTGAACACGATAAGAACTTTGGCACCAACTAGAGCAAAATAAAACGTGAAAATAAAGAGAAAGGCTTGAGTTGGACTTTCACGCCAAAATGCAATCAAGATTGTTGATCCAGCGGTAATCCAAAAAATCCACGGTGCGGGATTGAGGAAGTTGATCAATACACCTTGAACTAATACCGGAAGTTTCTGAAGCTTTGTCGGTCTCTGGTTTCCCATATCGAGTTCGGAGTTGCGCATTTTATGCGCCGACCAAAGAATTTCGATTCCAAATGCGGCAACGACAATTGCCCCGACAATCCCCAGAATCGTTATTGCGACATCTGGCAATTGGGATACAAGAGTCAGCGACAGAACAATAATTACCGAATCAGAGATCAGGGGAGCTACTGCAATTCGCAACCCTGGCCCAAGTCCGCTTCGAAGTGTGGTTGAGATTGCCAGCCCGGTGAGTGGACCGGGTGCCACCCCTGAGCCCAGTCCAATGCTCAGCCCGGTAAATAGTGCGGTCAGCATGTTCGCGAGATCCCGTTCATTGATCCCATTACTAACCCATTCACTGGATCAGTATGTCGAAGGGAAACTAAATCCAAGTGGGCATCCACATGCGAAGACGCCATTGGTCATAAGGAATGACCTCTCCGGTCCAAATTGGATAGAACCACCAAGCGGCCGCAATAACAGCGAACAAGTAGAGCGCGATGAGTGCGATTACCCATTGTCGTTGGCGTGGGGTCTTCCTTTGGAGAAGTCGCATAATGGTCAATGCAACTGCCATAACGACAAATGGAACGTAGATCACCGTGTAAAAAGTGAAAATTGTTCGGTTGAGATACAGCATCCATGGCAACCAGCCGGCAGCGATTCCGGCAAGCAGCGCCCCCGAACGCCAATCACGAGTAGTAACCCAATGCCACAATTGATATGGGATGGCAAGTAATGCCGCCCACCAAATGATCGGGTTACCCAGCGCGAGTACCTCTTGGGCGCAGTGATCGGTGGGACAACCCAAACTGCCATCTTTAATACTTTCGTAGTGAAAGCTGGTTGGGCGGGTCATGAACGGCCATGAAATCGGGTTACTTTGATAGCTATGTTCGCTGTCAAGGTTCACGTGAAAATTCCAAGCTTGACGGTGGTAGTCCAGCAGTGACCTCAGTGCATTGGGAACTATTGAAGGGTCTTGGTCATCGGCCCAATTTCTACCCCAACCGGTTGTGCTAACAAACCAGCCACTCCACGAGAATAAATAGACAAAGACCAGCGTAGCTAATGAAGTCAGGACAACAATGGGTGCGCTTTTGGCGAGTGTCGCTAACCATGGTCGATTAACGCCAATCGTGCGTCGAGTTGAAACATCCCAGAGCAATGACATCAACATGAAGATTGCGATAAACCACAGCGCTGACCATTTAACACTGACAGCTAATGCGAGAAAGAGTATTGCAGTGAATCGCCATGGGCGAATCCCAAGTCCGGGACCAAATCCTTGGGCAATGCGTTCCCATTCTGATTGTGAATTGCCACCAATGAGAGACAGCCGCCGCCGAGTGTGGTCTCGGTCTAGAACCAGTGCGCCAAAACCGGCGAGAACGAATGTGCTGAGCACCATGTCCAGGAGTGCGGTGCGGCTCATAACAATGTGGATTCCGTCGAGTGCGAGGAGCAAACCAGCAATTGCGCCGATCAGATCTGATCTCGTCATTCGGCGAACAATGCGCGCGATCATGAGTACCGAAAGGGTCCCTAATACGGCTACAGCGAATCGCCAACCAAATGGTGAGACCCCAAAGAGGTATTCACCCGATGCAATTACCCATTTACCAGTTGGCGGGTGAACAACGAACGAGCCTTGATCGGTGAACCCCTCGACGGTTCTCCAGTTGTCACCGGCAGTGAGCATGATTGAGTCGTGATCCTCAACCGCCTTGTGCTCCACGCCAAATCGAAGCAGCGCCCAAGCATCTTTCGCGTAATACGTCTCGTCGAATACGACCGCATTGGGTGTTCCCAAATTGACGAAACGAAGAATTCCAGCGACGAACGCGATGACAATTGGGGCGATCCATGTTTTTATGCCCACCAAAGGGAAAGTCGGATAGAGCCGCTCGGCAATAGTCGCGATACTTCGATCCGGAGCTGAAGAGCCGGCGAATCGCTCGCGAAGTGTGGGGGACACGACCACATATTAAGTCGTGATGCACTATTGCGGGATGCACGCGGATAATTTGGACCAAACCGGCGGTCAATTGGTATTTGCCGCTACGCCCATGGGAAATGTCGGCGACGCCTCAGCTCGACTGATTGCAGCGATTGAGCGAGCAGATGTAATTGCAGCGGAGGACACCCGCAAATTCATGAACCTCTGTTCACGGCTAGGCATTCGCTACAACGCGAAGCTGGTTTCCAATTTCGAGGCCAATGAAACCGCTCGCGTGGAGCAGTTGCTCGCCGCGATCACTTCTGGGAGCTTTGTACTTGTAGTCAGTGATGCCGGAATGCCGTCAGTGAGTGACCCCGGTTACCGGCTCGCGGTCGCTGCAATTGAAGCGGGAATCAACTACCAAGTATTGCCGGGACCTTCTGCTGTGCTCACTGCCCTTTTGCTGTCGGGTCTACCGGCTGACCGGTTTTGTTTTGAAGGTTTTCTCCCACGCAAGAGCGGGGACCGAGTGCGGGCTCTCACCCAATTAATACATGAACCGCGAACCATGATTTTTTTTGAGGCACCCCATCGCCTTGGGAAAACTCTCAATGACATGGCGGAAATTTTTGGTTCGCAACGGCGAGCCGCCGTTGCTAGGGAAATGACAAAGACCTATGAGGAAATAATCAGGGGTTCAATGCAAGAACTCAAGGACTGGGCAACAGGTGAGATCAAAGGTGAGATCACCCTTGTCGTCGCGGGAAGTGACACGCCTGTGGGCAGTGGCGTGTCCGTCCAAGAATTAGTTGAATTAGCCCAGGAACGTGTTGCGGAAGGTCAATCGACAAAAGATGCGGCTGCTGAGATTGCTCACAAGTTTGGACGCACCAAGCGAGAGGTCTACGAAGCGGTAATCGCCGCAAAATCTGGTAGCACTCGCAAAGACTAGGATTCGGGTATGAATTCAGTGGCCAAATCCTTTTACGTGACCACGCCCATTTACTACGTGAATGATGCACCCCACATCGGTCACGCCTACACGAGCACCGCTGGTGACGTGCTTACTCGTTGGCACCGGCAACGTGGCGAAAAAGTTTGGTTTTTGACCGGTGTAGACGAACATGGGACCAAAGTTGCGCGCGCAGCCGAGCAGGGTGGTGTCACCCCACAGGAATGGGTTGACGCTTTGGTCAAGGACTCGTGGAAGCCGGTGCTTGAAACAATCGACGCGAAAAATGACGATTTCATTCGCACCACCGAAGCGCGCCATGTCGAGCGGGTACAGAAGTTTTGGGAAAAAGTAAAAGAAAACGGATACGTTTATTCGGATTCCTATGAAGGCCCGTACTGCGTTGGTTGCGAGGAATTCAAATTTCCCGCGGATCTAGTGCCGGGAACGGATGAGTTCGAAGGATTGCAGGTGTGTGCGGTTCATGGCCGACCCCCCGAAGAGTTAAGCGAAGACAATTGGTTCTTCAAACTCTCAGACTTCGCACAACCCTTGATTGACCGCTATGAGGCCAACCCCAATGCGGTTCGGCCTGCCAGCGCCTACAACGAGGTCATGAGTTTCCTTCGTGGTGGTTTGGTTGATATTTCGATGTCACGATCAAGCGTGAAATGGGGAATCCCACTTTCCTGGGATGAATCCCAAGTCGTCTACGTGTGGTTTGACGCTTTGTTGAACTACATAACAGCGATCGGTTACGGAGCAGAACCGGCAACCACCGAGGCAGAACTTTTTGAGCGAGTATGGCCAGCCGACGTCCAATTAGTTGGTAAAGACATTCTACGTTTCCATGCGGTCTACTGGCCTGCGATGTTGATGGCAGCAGGCTTAGAGCCGCCCAAGCAAGTTTTTGCCCACGGCTGGTTACTTGTCGGTGGGGAGAAAATGTCGAAGACCAAGCTCACCGGAATCGCCCCTGAGTTGATCATCGACCATTTTGGTTCTGATGCATTCCGCTACTACTTCATGCGGGCAATTGCATTTGGTCAAGACGGTTCCTTTTCGTGGGAGGACATGAGTGCCCGGTACACATCCGAATTAGCCAACGGTTTGGGCAATCTCCTCTCACGGGCAACCGCGATGGTGGGTAAGTACTTCGAGGGTGAACTGCCAGCGGCCGGGCCCATCAGTGATGTTGAAAAGACGATTCATGCGTTGCTCACCAAGACCGTAATTGATGCCGATACGTGCATTGATGAACTGGATTTCGCCGGAGCGATAGGTCAGGTGCGAACTTTTATCGAGCACATCAATGGTTATGTAACCGAACAGGAGCCGTGGGTGCTCGCAAAAAGTGAAGAGACTTATGGAGCCCTTGCAACTGTGCTCTACACGGTCTGTGAATCTTTGCGGGCGATCGCGGTCCTCTACAACCCGGTAATGCCGAAGGCCATGGAAGCCATGTGGTCAAATATTGGGGCGCACGAAGCCTTGGGTGAACTTGCAAATCAAAGGGTGGAAAGCGCCGGCACCTGGGGACAGTTGCCTGCTGGAGTTCGCGTTCACAAAGGTGAATCGCTCTTCCCGCGTCTCGAGGACCCTGAAAGCATCTAATGGGTGAGGCAACGAATTGGCCAACCGCCCCAGAGCCACTCCTGGGAACAGTGATTGATTCACACACCCATTTGGACGTTCACGACAATTCGTTGCACGGTGTCAATGCTCCGGACCCGCAGGAATTACTCGATCGGGCCCGCGAGGTGGGAGTTGATCGTGTTGTTCAGGTGGGGTGTGACGTTGCCTCGTCCCGTTGGGCGGTTGAAGCTGCGACCCGTTTCCCTTCGGTAATTGCAACTGTTGCTCTGCACCCCAATGAGGCACCGCGACTTGCAGAAAAAGGTCAGCTCGCGCAGGCACTTGAAGAGATTGCGGAATTAGCGCAATCGCCTCAGGTACGCGGGATCGGTGAAAGCGGTTTGGACTACTACCGAACAGGTGAAAGTGGTCGCCCAGCACAACATGAGTCATTTCGCTTTCACATTGATCTTGCCAAGCAGGTCGACAAAACATTGGTGATCCATGACCGTGACTCGCACGAGGACGTTATTGCAGTTCTTCTGGACCAAGGTGCACCACAGAGAGTGGTCTTTCATTGTTTTAGCGGTGATGCAGACATGGCAAAAATCTGTGCACAACATGGATGGTACATGTCTTTTGCCGGAGTAATTACTTTTAAGAACTCGATTGCCTTGCGTGAAGCTTTGATGGTCGCCCCACAGGATTTAATCTTGGTGGAAACTGATGCACCATATTTAACCCCAGTACCCAACCGTGGCAAAGTAAATGCGAGTTATCTCATGCCCTACACGGTGCGAAAAATTGCAGAATTGCGAGACCTTTCAGAACGTGAAGCAACGCAACTCCTGACTCAGAACACGATCCGTGCATTTGGGAGTTGGTGATTGTGAGTGCATCCCTTGGTGCAGGAGCAATCCGTGAATTAGCTGCTCGCGTCGGCATAATTCCCACAAAGAAGCTCGGACAGAACTTTGTCATTGACCCTAATACTGTCCGCTACATTGTTGAGCAAT
>JAFMCP010000078.1 GCA_017857705.1 Candidatus Nanopelagicales bacterium | reverse complement strand
GCAATAGTTACGGCAAGCTAATGCGCACCGATTCTGGTGTCGAAACCCAGCCATACGGGATTGCCGTGCAACTCGGGAACACCGAAATTGCTAATTCTGTGCGCTCGGTCCTACAACAAATGGCCGCAGATCAGACCTATCGAGATATTTTGGGTCGATGGGAAGTCGAGGGTGGATCAATTGATCGATTCACCATCAATGGTTTACTGACAACTTCCACAAAATAATTTCACACCCATGCAACATATTTACCCATAATGAATTACTAAAATGAAACAGAAGGCTTAATAATGTCAGCAAACTCCGCTCCGAATAGCGAATTCAAGCCTGCCTCGAGCCGACGTCGTTGGTCCACTCTCACCTACCGCTTAGCCATGCTCATTGCCGGGCTTCTTGCCATTTCAGCGATTCTGACCACCACTTTTGCCGTGCGCTCTGTTCAAGATGCGCTGTATTCAGAAGTCTCCCAATCTATGGTCAACGTTCATTCATCGGTGGAAAGCACCATTGATTTGCAATACAACAGCGTGGAGGCTTTCCGCCAAGCTGAACTTGATGCGCGACGCGATGGCCTGCGCGACATTGCCGCTCCACTGGCAACCACGTTGGATCAGATCCGGTCGATGGCCGACTCGGGTGAAATCACAATGGAGGCGGCGCAGGAAAATTCACTACAACTCCTCAAAGATGTCCGGTTCGCCAATGAGGACTACTTTTTCACCTACGACCGATCCATGACAGCGATCTCGCACCCCGATGCCAAATTCCAAGGCCGAAACTTAATCGACCTGCAGGATGCTGACGGGAAGTTCGTGTTGCGCGAACTTCGCGATGTTGCCCTCAATGAGGGCAGCGGCTACGTCGACTACAAATGGGTGCGCCTAAATGAAACGGAATCCGTGCCTAAACTCGGCTTCGTCTTTCACTACGAACCATGGGATTGGATTATTGGAACGGGAGTGTACGTCGATGACATCGATGCTGCTGCTGCCCAGAGATTGGAAGCCGTCAAGAACGAACTCTCAACATCATTGAGTCAGGTGAGTTTTTCCCAAGACAGCATGTTTTTCATTCTCGATCAAGAGGGGCAACTGATCGTGGCACCCATGGGCGCCACCGAACTGGACGAGTTTGCTGGTTCACCTGAGGGGCAAAAAGTGAATAGCGCCCTGGCCGCCACTGCGCCCGCCCCGGGTAGCGCTCTGGTAGAAACTGTTGTGCCTGCCACGCTGCGAAGCGGGATTTCTGAGGACTGGGTTATGCAAACTTCCACGATCCCCGAGCTTGGGTGGATTCTGGTATCGGCGGTGCCTCAAGCAGAGCTGGCCGGGCCCGGTCGAACAATTGCCATTCAACAGTTACTGATGAGCCTGGCGATTCTCGTGCTGGGTCTGGGCGCCGGGCTTCTGCTCAGCCGGCGGCTTGTGCGCCCCGTTGAAGACATCACCAAAGCGGCGGTGGATCTCTCCAATGACACATTCGATCCGACCTCACTTGACCGGGCCGCGAAGCGCAGCGATGAAGTCGGTGAACTCGCCCGCACTTTCCAGCGAATGGGTGATGAGTTGGTCAAAAGGGAACGCAAACTGCGCGAGCAGGTCGCGAAACTCACCGTCGTAATTGACCGCACCAAATTAGCCGAGTCCGTTGACGAAATCACCGAATCAGAACACTTCCAGCGCATCAAAGCTCAGGCAGATGAGTTACGCAAGAACAAACCAGGCAAGGAGTAGCCGGCTCACCAAGCAGGGGGCAGGTCCCGACAACGCTTAACAATCTGACCAAAAGTCTTATCATCCTCGGGGACGTCGTAATAATCCAGTAAGAATGACCGCACCCCAGCTTCAGCGATCACTGCTAGTCCCTCTTCTCGGCCTGCCGAGAACGGAAGTATGTTCGCAACCATCGGTGTGAACTCTAAATCTCCAAATTGCCGCCAGTAATTGCCGTGGATAGGCTCCAAGTAGTCGATATCCGGCTGAAAAAGTCCTAGCCTTCGCCAGCCTGCCACGTGCTTGGGGGCGATCTCGCTCATCATCCCGAGTAAATCGACTCCAACGCTCTCTGCTTCCGAGCGACACAAATCAGCGACGGCTTGGGTCGCCAAAGGAATCCAGCCATCCGGCATCTGCGGACGGAACTCTTTGCGCACACTGGTGAAATGTCGGTCCACCATCCTGCGCGAAAGGTTGATGGAAAAAACGAGCTCGCCACAGGGGACTCCGTCTAGATGCAACAGCCACTGGTGTTCGATTATTTTCGGATCGGACGATGCACCTTCCCATGCCTTTTGGAAGTCGAGGGTGGCCTCCCCGTACGCATCTCCAAAATGCAGAAGGTGGATGGCCGCGAGTTCTTCGAGAGCATCGAGCGAGGAACCTGGAAGGACATCGATGTATGCAAGATCACCGTCTCCCAGAGGCACGAGGTTCACAGGGACAGGTACCTATCAGTCCCGTGGTTCATTCATCCGCTTCCGCATCTCCGCGGCCCGCTGAGCAATCTCCGCGAATCCCTCACTATCGACGATGGCCTTGACTGACTCGGCACGCTTCGTTGAATCAATTTCCACCCTCAGTCGCTTTACTTCGACCTGCAAGGAACGCTCACGTTCTGCGACCTTTTTAGCCATGACAGCAAATGTGGAAGCCAGCGTTGAGATCTCGTCCTGCAGTCGAGGCCTTGAGAGTAAGTCGAGATCTCTGTGATAATCACCGTCAGCGATGCGAGAGGATTCAACCGTGAGTTGGCGAATTGGTTTAACGATTCTCGACGCGAGTAACCACACAAGCAGGACCAGGATGACGTATATCCCCAATAGAACCGGAAGCACCTGCCTGACGGCGTTGGCACGCACTTCAGATACGTACTCCAGAGAAATGTCCTGTCCAATGCCTCCGACAGCTGCCCCACTTGAATTGAGAATTGGGCTGTAGACACCCATCCACGATCCATAGGCGTCCGTGTATGCAGGCTCTTCGGTTGTCGCTGACAAGCCTTGCTCCATCAAAGCGTAAGTCGATGGTTCGGTTACCTGATCAAGTGGGATCTTGTACCGATAACCGGTTCGAGGCTCTCGGTAGTACCCAGACGACGCGGCGGTATAAAGCTGGTTGTCCGCCGGATCCTTAAACCAGGTATAGGTGCCTGAACCCGTGACTAGAAACGCGTCAAACAAACCCTTTGCTATCTCAGCGTAAGCCGGATTATCTGGATACCCGAACCCAGATTCCTCTGATGGGTCCAAGACAGCGGGCGTGCTCGCTACCAGTTCGGCGAAGGCATCACCATCTACGGTCTGCGCCACACCTTCTACTTGACCCATGAGTTGCTGCGCGAGTCGAGTCTGAGCCGACTGGGCGGAGAACTGGAGGACCCAGATTGCAATGGCAAGAAAAACAACCGTGAAAAGGGCCACGAAGACCACGACAAGCTTGATTCGCAAGGAAACATAGACATCGCGCTTCGCGTTCGGTTTTAATTCCTCCCCCGTCGGCTGCTGCGCGGCATCATTGGCAGTCATTACTGGGGCGCTCACTTTTTCCTCTTCTCATTAGAGTGCTTTACAACCGAAACTTGTTGATGAAGCGGGGCCGTCCACAGCGTCAGGGTTCCAGACCGATGGTCCGGTTTTGCTTGCGGCGTCGCAGTCGCCAGTTCATAAGACTCTCGTCCCAACCCTTTACCACTTTGCGCGAATAGAAGACCGCCACGAGTGCTATCACTAGGGCAATTATTCCCGGTAGCCAGAGCACACCGGTGAGGAATCCAATCCCAACGATAGGTGCTGCGACGACCAGCCCGACCGCAACCGGTGTGAGGTCTATCAAAAACGATACCCGCGTGCGACGCTCATCAGGAACGAGCGCGAGTGCACCTCGACGGGCATTCTCATCTAAGCTCCATCGGGGAATTCGCCAGATTATTATCGCGACGATAAGCAGCGCGATGGAACCGATAGCAGATCCCAGCGCCAGCGCAATGGCCGCAAGCGCGGTTGCAATAGGCAAAATGATCAAGGTCTTAGGTATGCCGGCCCGCTCAGCGATCCCCTCGGCAAAGAAGTGTTGAATCCCCCAGCAAATCCCGAGGGCAACGATCCATGTTGCGGCAAAGATAATTTGTAGATCAGTCGCATCGCGCCCAAGGAGGTCACCAACACCAACGCTGTAACCCATGATCACCGTGGTGCCGGCGACGAATGTCAGTGTGGAGGCCACCATGAGGGAACGCCACACGGGAACCCCATTGATGAACTCCGCCGCACCCTTGATGGACTCGTTGAGTGAATCACGATGCGCTGTTCCCTTGGCTGCAGAACTATTGCGCAATGCAACCGGGAGCCACAGTGCCAGAATCACACACACTATTGGAGCAATAATGAGCAGCCAGCTCAAATCAAAGTTCATCCCCCTCAGCACAATCGGCGTAAGTAGCGCCACCCCAAGCCCGGCCATCTGTCCCACGTAGGTCCAGGTGACGAGCCATCCGAATACCTTGCGGCCTTCAGCCACATTGAATTCATCACCTGCAAGACTCCAAACGAGCAAGGGAAGGAGGTAGTTGAGTTGGTCGGCAAGGAGCCAGATCAGCCCAACCGCGAGAATCGGAGCCAGCCCTCCTGCAATGAATACCAAGGCAATGGTGAACAGGATGGCGTACGCCAGAGTTGCGTACCGAAGAACTTTGAGTCGCGCGGCGCCATCAACGAGTCGAAATTGCATTAAGCCAAGAAGAAGAAGTCCCAACCCACCCAATGGGTAGATGAACAGGAGTGACTTGGTTCCAGCGAGCGCGATCATTTGGCTCGCCGCGACAACCTCGGTGACGAACCCTGCAAAGAAAATACCTGCCAACGCCACTGCCATGGGCCATGCCCGCTTCTTGAGCGAAGAACCCTCAACGGCTGCCCGTATTTCACCGCGCTCGCGCACTACAGTTGGCTGCGCAACTTTCGGTGCCGCCTCAGCTGTCGGTTTGCTCGCAGTGAGAAAACCCCACGGGTCTTCCTCGGGAGTGTCCGCACCCTCGTCCTTGATGGCCATGTTCAGAGCTGATTACTGCGAGACCCGAGTGGCAGCCTCGCGAATTTGACCGGACCACGGGTGATCCGGGCTGGTCAAGGAGAACAAACCTTCCGACGCGTTCTGAACGACTTCTTCAGCGAGCGGAAGGATCGCAGCAACTTCAGCACCATAAATATCTGTCATTTGCTGGCGCAAGTCCACTACATCAATATTGGAAGGCACCTTGTTGATGATCAAGAAAAGTTCTGGGACTCCGAGTTTGCGGGCAACGTCAACTGTTACGGCTGTCCCCTGGAAGTCTTGGCGATCGGGGCGCATGAGAAGCAGTAGGACATCGCTAATGGTGATCGAGAGCAATGTCTCCTCATTGAGACCGGGGTGGGTGTCAATAAGCAAGTAGTCCAATTGCAGGTCACGAGCTAAGTCGCGGAAGCCGTCATTCAACGTTCCCACGTCGTAGCCTTCACGCAAGACACGCGCGATATCGCCGGATTTCATGCTGGACGGAATCAAGTAAAGCGCGCCACCTTCAGCCACTGTTTTGTCAACGGCGATGCGATCGGTGACCTCGTGCGCTGCTTGGGCAATCGGGATTTTGCCCCACAGATAGTCATTCAATGTGTTATCAAGGTCATCGGAAAAACCAAACAGAACGTGAATACCAGGGCTCTGGATATCGGTATCAACTACGGCCACACGGTTTCCCGCCGCAGCCAACTGGCCAGCCAGGTTGGAAGTTGTATTGCTCTTGCCTGTTCCCCCACGGAATGAATGGATGGAAATTACCTTGGTCATTTACGCTCCCTTTGTTAATCCTGAGTCCGAACTCTATCCATTCCCGGTCTGCCTGACTACCGTGGAACCACGGTGGTCACGGGCGCGGGGGGAGATTAGGGACTAGCGGGATACGGCTGGCGGTACCAAGACGCTTTCTGTATGCGAATCAAGGCCAGCCGAGCGGCGGAGCCCGCGACCACCTGTGGTTGCCAACACGACGATGAATAGCGCTGCGCCAACGAGAACAATCATGGTTCCGGAGGGGACGTCCGCGTAATAACTGACATACATGCCAATGAGCCCACACAGCATGCCGATCACGGTGCTGTAAGCCAGCATCCGACCAAACGAGTCGGTCAACATCCGCGCGATGACAGCGGGAATTACGAGCATGGCTGCAACCAACGTGACACCGATGACAGTTAGGGTCGCCAGAATGGCCAGGGAGAGCACCACCATCAGTGCCGCCTCGATCCGACCAACTTTGACCCCCGAGACCGCTGCCACGTCAGGATCAAACGTGCTAAAGAGCAGCGCCCGGTAACGCAGGATTACGAAAGCGGAAGTCAGGATTGTCACTGCGACTAGGCCCACGATCTGTCCGGTGCTGATCCCGAGGATGCTGCCAAAAAGTGCATTTTCAAATGATGGCCCGCTAGTTCCAAACTTTGCAAACAGTGCTACCCCAAGCGCGAATGAAGCAATCGTGATCACGCCAATTGCCGCGTCAGCTCCAACTCGACTGCGTTTGGTTACGGTCGTGATGGCAAGTGCTGATGCAATCCCCCAGAGCCCTGCACCGATTGCGTAGAACTGCGCTGCAAACAACTGCATTGCCGCGAAGCCACCAAAAATCGAGTGCGAGAGCCCGTGACCGATATAACTCATACCGCGCAACACGATATAGACGCCAATGAGACCCAGTAGTGCGCCGGACAGGCTGGCTACAAACAGTCCTTTTTGAAAGAAGGCGTAACCCAAAGGTTCGAGGAGGGTTTCCATGTCAGATCCTCGTTCCAGGGGAATAGGGCGTTGGTGCTTCGTCGACGACTAGGCGAACACCCAGATGTTCGAGCACGTCCATGCGAGCACCGAAGGTTCGCTCCAAGACTTCTGGGGTCATTACCTCGCTGGGTGTTCCTTCTCCCACGATTCGGTGGTTGACGCACACTAAATGGGGAAGGTGCGTTGCCATTCCGTTGAGGTCATGGGTTGTAAGGACGATTGCAACACCGTCTTCATGCAGGTCGGCGAGTAGATGCAAAATGTCGTGGCGCGTCGAGATGTCAACACCGCTGGTTGGTTCGTCTAAAAGAAGAAGCTGGGGTTGGCGTAGAAGTGCCCGCGCCAAAAACATCCGTTGTTGCTGACCACCGGAGAGTTCGCGAATGTGTCGCTCACCCAGGTTGCCGATTCCCAATCGGTCAAGCACCGCAGACACACTGGCTTTCTCTGAGGCGCTGGCCCACGGTCTAAGCCGACTGGACTTGCGAGACATCAGGACACATTCGAATACGGTGATCGGGAAATTCCAACTCACGGTTTCAAG
>JAFMCP010000077.1 GCA_017857705.1 Candidatus Nanopelagicales bacterium | reverse complement strand
TGCACGAATGCTGATTGTCGGCATCCTTTCGGTCCTCGTCATGCTATTCATTCAGAGCAGGCTCAACGAATTCTTTTTCGGTGACACTAATATCGTGAATTATTCCGACAAAACCACTCTGCTTATGCAGCTAATTTTGGTAATCCTCAGTGGAACAATCAGTTACATCGCCTTGTCCTGGATCTTCCGTGTTCCCGAGATCACCCTTGCCTACCGTGTGTTCCGCGAGAAACTAGGTCCTAAGGTGAAGTCGTGATCGGTTCAGGAACCAAGTTCAACAGGTACACCCTGTTGGAGCTGGTCAGCGAGCACCCACCATTGAACCGTGATCAATTCACTGTCCAATTGTGGCGGGGTAGAGACGATATTTTGGACAGAAATATCGCGATTCGTTTGATGCGGACCCAGGATCAGCGTTTGGTCAAAGTTCTTGGAGCTGCTCAAGCTGCAGCTATGGCCGATGACCGCCGACTGCTTCGAGTGCTCGATATTCTCGATATTGGTGCAACGCAGGAGGATCCCCCGTACACCGCGATTATTAGCGAATGGTGCACTGGGACGCCGCTGCATCTTGCCGTTAACGATTCGGATACCCCAACGTTTGATGCCGAGTTCGCACTTGATTCTGTAGCGAACATTGCTTGGGCCCTGAATGCATGTCTCTCGATCAATCTCGAGCATGGGCGGCTTCGTCCCAGTTGCATCTTTTTGACCGAGAACTCTGAAGTACTGATCAGCGGTCTGGCAGTTGACCATGCGCTATTCGGACCATTATTTGAAACATCCACTTCACAGGATTCCTCAACCGCGAAAGACGTTAACGGTTTGGGTTCGTTGCTCTACTGCTTCACAACTGGCTTGTGGCCTTACCCTGTTTATTCAAGTGAAAAGAATCCAGACCCAATGGTCACCGTTCACGTTCCCTTCTCACCCAAAGCAGGCAAGGACATTCCCTTGCCCTCGAATGTTAAAGCGAGTATTCCTCGTGCTGTCGACGACGTTGTGAGTCGTAGTGTGATTGGCGCAAGTAAGTCACGTGGTGTTACACGAATTCAAGACTCAATTGGTTTCGCTAACGCTATTGCCGCGGCGAGGGATTACCACACACCGCTTAGCACCACAACCGTACGAGCACCGATCGGTATTTCGCAACACACGTCATCAACGAGTTTTGCTAAGCGTGTCATTGGTACTGTCGTTGCTGCGACCCTCGTCCTTGCGATTTCATTACTAGGTGCCCAACTCCTTAGCGCATCTAATTCAAATACAACTCAAGTAAATTCTGAAGGAAGCCTGGTCAACCCAACCGAAATTCTCACAAGCCCAGCGATCCCCTACGTTGAAATTGAAGTTGGTAATACGGCCGGCACAATTCCTATTGCCTCAGTGCGCTCATTTGACCCGCGCGGCGGCCCACCCAATGGTGCTTTGGGTAGAGAACGTGAAAAAAGTGCATCACGTGCCATTGACGGTGATGCCGTCACCGCTTGGACCACAAAAACTTATAAAACTGCAACGCTTGGGAATAAGGGTGGAGTTGGTTTAATCCTCGATCTCGGTGAGCAAGCCGAAGTGACAGGTGTTTCCCTGGGGTTAGTTGGCTACGGAACAGACCTTCAGGTCCGTGTGTCCAATGAAATTTTGCCTGATCCCGATCTGTGGACAAAGTTGGTCAGTATTGATGATGCAGGCCCACAAATTGAACTTCGTGCCCCTCGAGCGGTATCTGGCCGCTATGTACTGATTTGGTTGACGGGTATTCCGCCAACGGAAAGCGGGAAGAAGTTTCAAGGGGGAGTCACGAGCGCATCCGTATTTGGATCAGTGGATTCCGACTGATTTATGGGAAATTGTGGAACTGGAAGCCCGACAAACAACCCGACAAACAATGGGCAATCACGGAAGTGGACTCCCTTTCATTAGGCTAATCGTGTGCCTATTGTCGATCTCCGCGAATTGAGTGATCGCGAGCTGATGGCGGCCCACGTCGCAGGGGATTCCCAAGCGTTTAGTGAACTTGTTTCCCGGCACCGGGACCGCCTCTGGTCTGTCTCACTTCGCACAACCGGTGACCCGGAAGAGGCCAGTGATGCACTCCAAGACGCACTGATTTCAGCTTTTCGCCGCGCAGACCAATACCGTGGTGAGGCAGCCGTCACCACTTGGTTGCACCGGATCGTGGTCAATGCTGGGTTGGACCGTCTCCGTCGCCGGGCTGTACGACCCACAACCACCTTGCCGGACCACCATGACAACAATGGTGTAGAGATCGTGGAGCCACGGGATGCAATTACCGAGCGGGAGAACTGGATCGAAATCTCAGCCGCCCTCGCCGAGTTGCCGCAGGACCAAAGAGAAGCCATTATTTTGGTAGATGTCCAGGGCTACTCGGTTGAGGCTGCAGCCAAGGAGCTTAATTGCCCCACCGGAACCATAAAAAGCCGATGTAGCCGTGGCAGAGCCAAACTCGCAGAGAGTTTGAGCCACTTGCGGAACCAGGACGTCGGTGAAACCGTCACAACAACAGATCACAACTCGGCAGGCCAAGATTCAACACACTCAGGGAAGGAGGAGTAACACATGAAAGACTTCAACGAGAACTCCGAACCCCCCGAGGGTGACTTCAGTGACTTCAGTGACTTCAGTGAACTCACCGGTAACTTGGCGGCATATGGTCGGTTCTTGGAAGCGGAACCACTAGAAGCCATGCCAACAAGTGTCTGGGAGCACATCTCCACGACCCTTTCCCTCGAATCGGCTGACCGAATAGTCCCCGATTCACCTGCCGCGCTGGGCTCAGATCCAGCAGTTCGAGAACTTGAGCGCTATCGCAAGCACCGTATTGGTAGCAAATGGGTAGGTGGTCTAGTTGCTGCAAGTGTGACTCTCTTCGCCGTCGGTATCGGTGTCAACGTTCTCAATTCAGACACGGCTGATCAGAATCCAATCGTTGCTGGAGCCCCGCCCGCACAATCTGATTCACTGGCCGCTGATTCACCCCAGGTTATTCAGGCTGGTTTTGTCCCACCCGCTATTGAAGTGCTGGAAAGCGGGAGCGACTACAACTCAACAAATCTCAGGGACAACGTGACCGCCTTGTTGTCCAAACTTGGGATTAAAAAGCCAATGGACATTTTTATGGCTCCCCTAACTGACATGTCTTCTAAAAAGATGACCAAAGCAACCGGAATGACCGGAAGTTTGGAATCCCTACGCAACTGTCTCAATGAGATCACCAAGTCAGAGTCCTCCCAGGCCATTTTTGTGGATCGAGCCACATTCCAAGGCATGGACGCTGGAGTGATCGTGATACCGATGGCCATGTTTACAGGCATGGATACCCTGACAACCAGTGATGATCGAATGAAATTCGCTTACGACTTAGAGTCCTCAGGGGCAGATCTCGGTGCATTGGATGTTTGGGTTGTTGGCCCAGACTGTGGAACTCTCGCACTCGATGTTTACTCACACGTGAGCCACTCGATCAAATAGTTCACAAATAATTCAACTCCGTGTCCGGAGCGTCCTATGTCCGAAGAGGTAGACTTAGATGGCACGCCTTTTCCTCGGTAGTTGAAATATTCCTCGGTAGAACAAACTGAAAGTAGTGATTTCGTGAGTGAAGTTCGCAACGTAATAATTATTGGATCGGGTCCTGCTGGCTACACGGCGGCGGTTTATGCGGCTCGTGCGCAACTTAGTCCACTCCTTTTTGAAGGTGCCGTCACTGCCGGTGGTGCGCTCATGAACACAACTGAGGTTGAAAATTTCCCCGGATTTGAAGACGGAATCATGGGACCTCAGCTCATGGAAAATATGCGTGCACAAGCAGTTCGATTTGGTGCCGAGATGATCACCGATGACATAACCGAGATTAACGTCGAAGGTGACATTAAGTCTGTCACTGACGGTGCTGGAAACGTTCATCAAGCCCGCACGCTGATTTTGGCCATGGGATCGGGTTACCGTGAACTTGGTTTACCTGATGAAAAACGACTCAGTGGTCACGGGGTTTCATGGTGTGCAACATGTGATGGTTTCTTCTTCCGCGACCAAGACATTGCTGTTGTTGGGGGTGGTGACTCAGCACTCGAAGAAGCAACTTTCCTCACCCGATTCGCTAAGTCTGTGACACTGATTCACCGTCGCGGCGAACTTCGTGGGAGCAAGATCATGCAAGAGCGCGCACTGGCAAACGAGAAGATTCACGTGGCTTGGAACAGTGAAGTGGCCGCCATTCACGGTGACGCAAAACTCTCAGGCATCACACTCCGCGACACAGAAAACGGCGCCGAACGTGAACTCGCTGTCACAGGCCTGTTCATCGCAATCGGCCACGATCCCCGATCAGAACTACTCCCTGGAAAAGTTGAACTTGACCCTGAAGGTTACGTACTTGTTCAACCGGATTCGACCCGAACCTCAGCCCCTGGGGTATTCGCCTGTGGGGATCTCGTTGACCACATCTACCGTCAGGCAATCACCGCAGCCGGGACCGGTTGTGCCGCAGCCCTCGACGCTGAGCGGTATCTCGCCCACCAGTAGCAGTAACGCCAAGTCTTTTCGCTAAGTTAGCCACTAATCAAAGGAGAATCACATGGGAGCAACCAAGATCGTCACCGACGCCAACTTCGCCGACGAAGTACTCATGAGCGAGAAGCCCGTTCTCGTTGACTTTTGGGCCGAATGGTGTGGACCGTGCAAAATGGTTGCCCCGATCCTTGAAGAAATCGCAGCAGCCAATGACGCAATCGTGATCGCCAAGATGAATGTTGACGAAAACCCGTCAACACCCGCCTCCTACGGCATCACGTCAATCCCCACAATGAACGTGTACCAGGGCGGACAAATCGTAAAGACAATCATTGGTGCAAAGCCAAAGGCTGCTTTACTCGCTGACCTGGCTCCGTACCTGTAGGCAATGCTCCGCCTTGGTTCAACCGGGGCGGCCGTTGCGGAGGTCCGCGCACGGCTCGCGCACCTCGGTTTACTTGATAACTTGAGCGACAACGCCGACGCCACGAATGTCTATAACGACAAGGTTGCTATTGCTGTTCGCACCTTTCAACAAGAGCGCGGGATCACCGTTGACGGTCTTGTTGGCCCGGAAACCTTTCGCCGCCTCGAGGAAGCACGCTGGCAATTAGGTGATCGGGTTCTCTCATATACTCCCGGTCATTTAATGGTCGGTGACGACGTAACCGAACTCCAACGCCGGCTTAATCAACTGGGCTTCAATCCTGGCCGCCCTGATGGAATTTTTGGTTCGGGGACAGATCTGGCCCTGCGTGAATTTCAACGGGGTGTGGGTGTCAGTGTTGATGGAACATGCGCTCTAGACACACTACGTGCATTTGAACGGCTCTCGCGTTCAATTATTGGTGGGGATTCAGGTGCATTGCGTGAGCACGCATCCCTTGCCTCGTTGCGAACTGGGATCGTTGACAAAGTGATCGTCATTGACCCAGGCGAGAGTGTCCACCCGGAATTGACGTACGCAATTTGCGCCCGCATTGAGGGTCGGTTGGCAGCCCTTGGTACTCAAGTACTCCTGACCCGACCGGAAATTCCAGCGGTGCACAAGACTCAGACGACCCACGCCGAGTTTGCAAACAAAATGGATGCCGACATCGTGATTTCACTTCACTTGGATGAAGTAGCTAGCCCAAAACCCAACGGTATTTCTGTCTACTATTTTGGTTTGCCCAATGGAGGAATTCATTCACCCGGGGGTCGGATTCTGGCGGGATTAATCAATGAGGAACTCATCAGCCGAACTGATCGCAAAGACTGTCTGATTCACCCAAGAACCTGGGACCTACTGCGGTTTACCCAGATGCCAACCGTCCGCATTGAACTTGGTTACATGTCTAACGCTGGAGATGCAAAGCGCTTAACCTCGGAAGCATTCCACGACGCCGTGGCCGAGGGGATTGTTGCAGCACTCACAACTTTTTGCTCTCCCCGCTAGGCCAAACCAGCCGCATGAGAAAACCCAGCCCAACACCAATACCGATTAAAAGCACTACCGAGAAGAATCTTTTCACCTCGTACCTCCCATGTGGAAGACTACGCGAATGAGTAATTGGGGTGGCTACACCCACCGGGTTCGTTACAACGAGGTTGACCCACAGAGCATTGTGTTCAATTCCCGCTACCTAGAATTCTTTGATGCCGCAAATATTGAATTTTTCCGAGAATACGGGTACCCACTGGACGTCATGGCCGCAGCGGGACTTGAGCCAGTCGTTGTTGAGGCAAACATTCGTTACCACTCATCCGTAAGACTTGATCAACTTCTTCATATTGATGTGGGTTGCTCGCGGCTGGGGAATACCAGTTTCGATTTGAGTTTTGAAGTGCGAATTCAAGATCCGCAAACAGGTTCACTTTCGGAAAATGTTGCTACTTCGGCGACGATCAGTTACGTGAATCTCGACCAAGTAACTAGGAAATCGACGCCAATCCCACAAGCGTTCCGGGATTTCCTCGGTTCAGCGAAATAGGAATCACACAACAAGTTGAGTAATGGGAGCTAGTAGTTCATTAATTTGATTCGTGCGCACAAAAGTGAGTGCCACAAGAATTAGGATCAACCCCGAAACTCCAGCTATCTGTACGGGTATTCGAATTCGTTTTGGTGGGAACACCATGACAGCGGCAACAGCGGCTCCAACCACGAGACCACCAAAATGCGCCCGCCAGTCGACCCCTGGTGAGAAGAACCCGATAGCAACGTTTACAACAAGTAGGAACAACACTTGTTTAATGTCATAGCGCAATCGACGCCCAGCAACGATCAATGCACCCATCAAACCAAAGATCGCACCCGATGCTCCAACGGAGACTGTCTGTAAATCCGAGAACCAGTAGGAAGCAACTGAACCCCCCAGCGCTGAAAGAAGGTACAGAACAATAAATCGGGTGTGCCCAAGGATCCGTTCAAGGGTTGGGCCGAGAAAGAACAGCACATACATGTTGAAGGCAATGTGAATAAAGGATCCGTGCAAGAAAGCGCTCGTGAACAATCTCCACCACTCGCCACCCTGGGCGATTGCCACGGGGTACATGCCGTAATCGACGGCTACCTTGTTGACGCCTTGGGCATATTGAATCGCAAACAGGACCACGTTGAGCCCGATGAGAAAGTAGGTAACCCGTGGAGTGTTAACCAAAGCACCACCAGCCACCGTCTTAGGGGCTGGTGGCACATTGGCCTTCATGCAGTCTGGACACCTGTATCCGACGGGTGCAGCAATCATGCATTCGGTGCAAATTGGATTCTCACACCGGGCGCACGAAATGCGTGTTGGCCTATCCGGATGCCGGTAGCAGGATGGAGTTTCTTCCACTGAAATTAGCTGCGGACAATCTCAATCGATTGAATCACAACGTC
>JAFMCP010000011.1 GCA_017857705.1 Candidatus Nanopelagicales bacterium | reverse complement strand
AGGGAGCACTGGGCATGCCGCCCTGTTGGAGAAGTTGAATGCCCATGTATCCACCCGCGGAGTGGACGCGCTCAACGAAGTGTGACATCCGGTCGTGAAAGAGGGGGTGTCGAAAGTTTCCATCTTCTTTGCCGAGGGCGCCGATACCTGTAGGTTCAAAGCCGGGAATCTGCAGGTGCCTGACATGGCATGGCGGACCACCGATCCACTGGAAACCATCTTCAACGCGTGAGAGCCAGTAGTCGAGCATGGCTTGGAACCGGGCGTCATCACCGGTGAGGGATCCCGCACCCCCACCGTGGGTTGGCACGAATAATCGGTGGGAAAGCTTCATGGTGCCAACCGTGATCGGCTGGAGGGCGGCCTGAAGTGGGGTGCTGGTCAAAGTGGTCACGCCAAACTATGGCACAGGGAAGTTGACCGGTACGAGTGAAATCGATTAAATCGTCTAGACAACTTTTCGATCTGATTCTCCATCGTCGGGGTGGGACCCAGAAGTTGTGTATTTTGCGCATTCCTATATAAATGGGGGCGAGTTATGCAATAGTAGGACTTCCTATTAATCGGTCAGCCGCTCAAACGGCGGCCCTGTGGTGCGGAGAATCAAAATGAGCGAGTTGGTCTTGGCAGAAGGAGAGCACGACGCTCTCGTGACCTTGGTTATTCGGGGAATGGCCCGAGGCGAGGTCTCAACTGAACAGCAGGCTTTGGCCGACGCTGGGTTGATTCTGATCAAAGGCCCTATCATGATGCCCACTCCTGCAGGAACAGCATTCGTTGCAGAGTCACTGCGACTTCCCGATAATGCTCCCGAGCGCGAACGCATTATGGCGACTTTTCACCGTTTTCTTCCGGTCAACCGCTCCCTGCGGGATCTGTGCACGGCATGGCAGGTTCGCCCCGATGGCAGTGTCAACGACCACTTGGATGAGAACTACGACGCCGACATCCGTGACCGCCTCGATGACATCGATGATTCCGTCGCTCCACTCCTTAAGAGATTTGCCGAAGACCTTCCCCGCATGGCAGGGTATCGCGAGAAGCTCACGGTGGCTTTGGCCAAACTCGACGACGGGGACGACACTTGGCTCGCATCGCCGTTGATCGACTCGTATCACACGGTATGGATGCACCTTCACCAAGAGCTTATTTTGACAATCGGAATGTCACGCAAGGAAGACGAGGAGCTTGAGGAGCGTCTCGTTGCGGAGAGCGGGGCGTGAGCCCTACATCTCGACCGGGACCAATAGATGACGTTGGCCTCGTCCCCTTTGGCAGAGGTATTGAGCGCGGTCTTGACGCTCGTTCCCTATGCACCCGTGGGCTAGAACTAGAAACCCTTGCTGGTCTTGGGCTTCCTGTGGGAGCAGGTCTAACCATTCCCGTTCCCAATGTTCCCGGTTTCACCTCACCTGACCGGGCCAAAGCAGCGATGAACTTGCTGGAAGATATTTCGGGCCGCGGGATCAGCACCACGACCCAGACCGGTGGTCTCGTACTTCTGAGGTTGAGCGCAAGTGCACCCGTCGCTGCTGCTGGCCTACCACCTGACCTGACCTGCCTGGGACTAAAACGCAGTGTGATCCCTGATGATCTGGGGACTAAAGCCCGAAGTGACCTCGGTATTGCCTGGTGGAAAAGCGCAGCCTTCATTGCCGAGCATGCTTTGGGTGTTCCCATTGAAGATCTGGGCTCCCTTGATTTTGACTACCCGGATCTTGTTGAACGGGTTGAACCATTCCGACGATTGTGTGAAGAAAAAGGTTCATCACCATTTCCCACAAAGAGAAGTGAGCAAGTAGCGGCAGGTGCTCAAGCCATGATGGCGCGTTGGAATTCACCGCGAGCAGCTCGCGCCCGGCGCAAACAAAATCTTCCCGCTGATCTTCCATTAGCCCTCCACCTTGAAACGATCGTTGTCACCGAACATGATGCAGAAGGTCATGGTTTCGCTATGTCGCGTGACATGGATTCGGGACAATTCGCACCCAATGGTTTATTCCGACATGGCTTCCGAACCGGTAGCGAGCGGCAACAGGTTGGCCATCCGTTAAGTAAGTTGCCAAACGGTGTGGAGATGCTGACAGGAGTTCTAGCGGAGCTCGAGGGCCGGCTCCGTAGTTCGGTAATTGTCGACTTTGAATTTGGGCCCGATGGCCTCGCCCTTGTCGGGTTGGAGCAAATGCGCAGGTCCAATGCGCGGGCCTCAACCAGCCTCATCGTTGATTTGGTCACACGTGGAATCACCAATGAAACTGATGCTGTGCGGGCGGCAGAACCCGCACACGTGCTCGAGTTGCTTCACCCGCAGCCCAAACTCACCGGCGCAGAAATCCCTTTCGTTTCTGGTCTGGCCGCATCCCCTGGAGCAGCGGTCGGGCGCATCGCAATCACCAGCGAAAGCGCTGTTGATTTAGCGGAGGCTGGTGAATCAGTTCTTCTTGTAATGAGCGAGACAACCCCCGGTGACCTACCCGGCATGATGGCTGCAACCGGAATCATGACCGCCAACGGTGGCTCCGCCTCGCACGCCGCGGTGGTGGCTCGCGGAATGGGTCGGCCAGCGATCTGTGGTGCCGGAGGACTGCGCATTGACCAGGAAGCGCAGACGATCACGGCAGGTACGCATGTTTTGAACGCCGGAGATGTCATCTCGATCGATGGTGCATCGGGGGTCGCCTACGTAGGTGAATTGACTATCGAGCCACCGGTTCCTTCACCAAGTCTGACCACACTTTTGGGTTGGGCCGATGACCTGCGAAGGCTGGGTGTGCGGGCCAATGCAGACACGGGAGCCGACGCTGCATTTGCTATGGATAGTGGGGCTGAAGGAATCGGTTTGTGTCGCACCGAACATCAGTTCATGGGCGAGCGCTTGCCACTCGTGCGCAGGGTAATTCTTTCCCACGACTTTGACGCTGAAGAAGCAGCACTAGCCGCTCTCGCCGACGCCCAACGCGAAGACTTTCGTGACCTATTGCGCGCCGTCGGTGACCGCCCGGTGACCGTTCGGTTACTTGATGCACCTATGCACGAATTCCTCCCCGCCAGCGAGGAGCACGCAGAAGATGAAAATCAAGCCCGGATGTTGGAACACATGCATGAAGAAAATCCGATGCTTGGGGTGCGGGGTGTGCGGCTTGCGTTGATGCACGAGGGTTTGTACCCCGCGCAGGTCGAAGGGCTTTTCAATGCCTGGGTCGACGTGGTCTCCGCTGGTGAAGCCCGACCCGAACTTGAAGTGATGATCCCGCTTGTATCGATCCCTGACGAATTACTCATGATGCTCCGTCTGATCCGCCGAGTGAACCAGGAGGTTTCGTCGAGGACCGGCATGATCATTCCGTTCAAAATCGGCACCATGGTTGAAACCCCGCGGGCGGCGCTGCTCGCGGACCAACTAGCCCAATGGGCCGAATTTATTTCCTTCGGCACAAACGATTTAACCCAGTTGACATACGGTTTTTCCCGAGATGACGTTGAGCGGCGCATGCTCGGTACCTACCTCTCTAAGGGACTCATGACCGCTAGCCCATTTGCCGAGCTCGACGAGTCCGGTGTCGGAGCATTGATGTCCTACGCGGTTGACAAAGCTCGAACGGTTCGACCCGATATCAAGTTGGGGATTTGTGGTGAACACGGCGGCGACCCTTCATCAATTGAGATCTGTGAACGGCTTGGGCTGGACTATGTTTCTTGCTCCCCATCGCGCATCCCGGTGGCCCGACTGGCAGCCGCACACGCACGGGTTGGGGCAGGCGATGCCGCACCTGTCAGAGTGGAAAAAAGTGGTATCGGATCGTGATCGTTAAATACTTGGAAAGCCTTGCATCTGTGAAATTTGTGGGTAACCTTGGCTCGACCATAAGGGAGGCTCGATGACATCGGCGACATCCGCGCTCAGTGTGCGTAATGCAACGAAGATTTTCGGGGCGCAAGTCGCACTGGACAACGTCAGCATTGAGGTTGCGCCAGGGGAAGTTCGCGCCTTAGTCGGCCAAAATGGCTGCGGCAAATCCACTCTGATCAAAATCCTTGCCGGTTTTCACGAACCTGAACCAGGTATTGAAGTACTTGTGGGTGGTGAGCCACTCGAGATGGGCGACCCGATAGCCAGTGAGGCAGCCGGTCTGCGTTTCGTCCACCAAGACCTTGGGCTTGTGGGCAATCTCGACACCGTTGACAACTTGGCTTTAGGTCAGGGTTACATCACGAATGCGACCAAAACAATTAGTTGGCGCAAGGAGCGGTCAAAAGCCCGCGAGGCATTAGCCGCGTTGGGTTACGAAATTAACGTGAGTATGCCGGTCGCAGGACTTCAAATGTCAGAGCGAACAGCGGTCGCAATTGCTCGCGCTATGTCTGAGCGCGGAACACCTCCAAAGTTGTTAATCCTTGACGAACCAACCGCAAACCTGCCTGGTCCCGAGGCGCAACGGCTCTATCAACTCGTTCGGCGGGTGGCAGACTCAGGTGTAGCAGTGTTGTTCGTCTCACATCACTTCGACGAAGTCTTCGAGATGGCCGAGTCGGTGACAGTGTTGCGCGACGGAAAACTGATCGAAACTCGAGCGGTTGCTGGTTTGACCGAAGATGAACTCATTGAACTCGTAGTCGGGCGCAAACTAGTTGAGCACGACAAAGGTGAAGCCGCGGATCGTGAGCACGGGCCGCAGGTGTTGCAGCTTTCCGGTGTTGGTGGGCGCAATGTTTCAGGGATAGATCTCACCGTCCATCGGGGTGAGGTGGTTGGAGTTGCAGGAATCACCGGTTCCGGTCGCGAGGAAGTCGCCGCACTCGTTTTCGGTGGCCACGAAAGATCGGGCGAGATCGTTGTTGATGGAAAGATTCTTCCTCAGAATCGACCCGACATCTCGATTGAACGGGGCGTCGCACTCGTCCCTGCAGAGCGGCACGCGAATGCATCTCTACTTGATCAAACATTGCGTGAAAACATCACCCTTGTTGACCCAGGGCGACACATGTCCTTAGGTATCTTGCGCCGCAACCCGGAAAAAGCCGACGTCCGAGTGTGGTTGGATCGTTTGTCCGTTAAGCCAAGTGGGCAAACGGAATACAACATGAACCAGTTGTCCGGTGGAAACCAGCAGAAGGTGATCTTGGCCCGCTGGCTTCGACAGGAGCCAGCGGTACTCGTCCTTGACGAGCCCACCCAAGGCGTTGACGTTGGCGCAAAGGCCGACATCCACACTCTCGTTGATGAAGCAGCAGCACAAGGGGCAGCAGTTCTTGTGTGTTCAACCGACCATGAGGAACTTGTTCGAGTCTGCGACCGCGTAGTGATCATGCGCCGTGGCAAGGCAGCGGAAATTCTTCGCGGAGACAAAATCACCGCCGAGAACATCACCGCGGCAACGATCGGTCGCGACACGGCAGAACCTGCGGCTTAGTTAAAAAGCTGAAACCAAAAAAACCAAAAAACGAAACAACCAAACGACACCACGTCGCCGAGACCTAGAGCGGATCCCATGTCTGAAATACAAGAAGTAGCAGCCCCTCGCCGCCGCATCAACTTTGGCTTCGACAAGTACAGCGGTATCTATGTGTGGGCGTTGCTGGTGTTGGTCTTCGCTCTATGGATCCCGGACCTGTTCCTGCAGACCAGCACTGTCAAGCAGGTTTTGACTTTCCAAGCTATTAGCGCGATCGTCGCTTTGGGCTTGATCCTGCCAGTCGCAGCAGGTGCGTTCGACCTGACAATTGCGGGAACACTCACCGTCTCGGTGTGTTTCACCGCGTGGGCCCTGACTAATGGCCACGGCATTGTTGTCGCAGCAGGTGGATCCCTTCTCATCGGAATCATCATTGGTCTTGCCAACTCGTTAGTGGTGGTCAAACTAAAGGTCAACTCGTTTATTGGCACCCTCGGTATGAGCAGCATCCTGATTGCCATTGCCTACATGATCACCGACAGTTCCCAGATCGTGCTGAGCACTTCGGGCTACGCGCCATTCTTTGAGTTTGCCCGGACAGAATTATTCGGCTTGCCACTTTCGGTCTACTACGCCGCGCTTATTGCACTAGTTTTCTGGTGGATCTTGGAGTACACCCCGGGCGGTCGCTACCTCTATGCGGTGGGTGGCAACCCGGTCGCTTCGCGCCTTGCCGGAGTTCGCGTCGGGAGAGTCACCATGATCGCCTTCGTCGCTTCGGGTGCCTCCTCTGCTTTCGCGGGAATCGTTTATTTGGCCACCATCGGTACGGCCACACCGGATAGTGGCAGCGGCTACCTGCTGCCAGCGTTCTCCGCGGTCTTCCTTGGTGCCACCCAAATTCGACCAGGGCGCGTGAACGTACTGGGTACGCTGGTTGCGATTTTCCTTCTTGCCACCGGTGTGACCGGGCTGCAACTCGCGGGTGCACCTTCTTATGTAACCCAATTGTTCAATGGTGCCGCTCTGATTGTTGCCGTTGCGCTCGCGGCTAGGACGGCTCGACGCCAAGCCTGATCTTGTACACCCGCAACCGCGTGGGCCCTTGACCTCTACGGCAAAGGGATGGGAAACGGATTGTCGCGAGCGGCCTTTTTGGCTTCCGCACTGGCAACCCAATCGAGTGCATTTCCCAGCAACCTGCGAAACATTGGATTAGCGAAAGTACCGGGTCCATCTCCCATAAGCAGAGTGGCGATTGGGCTGTTGCCTGCGGTCGTTGTCCAACCCATGAGCGGGCTGCCACCGTGTAATCCACCGTCTTGTCCTCGGCCTTTGCAGGTGACTCCCGTTGAGACACCGTTACTCACTTCATCAAATGTGTCCTGAAACAGTTCGCCATCCATGTCGGCATCGCTGTCCAAAAAGGGTGTTAGCCGGTCGGTGAGAAATGGCGCAAAATAAAGTTCGTCATCAATTTCAAAGTCACTGATCCCATTTGCGATTGGGTGATGGGGGTCGGTGACTCGCACCGTGTAGGTGCCCATCCGGTATCCAGAGGAGGGAAGGTCTTCACCGCGCAGGCGCCCTGGTCGGTAAAGGAATCGGGCGCCCGTCACTTCGGCCCAACCTTCCCACCCTGGCCATGCCGAGATGGCGTGGTGCAAAACCACCATCCCCTGGCCAGAGTCCAGAAGATTTATAACGTCTTGGGCCGTTTTTGTGTCGGGTCCGACGACTTCGGGTTCAGAGCCACGTTTAAGTGCCAGACCAGGAATGTCGTGTAGCAGGATCGCATCCCACGATCCGGCGAGTTCACCGCTGAGCCAGCGCTGAGCACTTGGCTGAGTGCAATGAGCCCAGACCCAGCCTCGCTGGGTGCAAATATCAGCGATCGCGACTAAAAAATCATCGATTGCAACCCGGTGTCCGCCGGTCACAACGAGAATACGACGGAGCATGTGGCCTCCTCATGCAATTTACTTGGATGTCCTAGTTAAACCTTTTCGCTTAGTGTAGTCTTCGCTGGTCATTTACTGCTTCATTCAATCGAACCGGGAGACCATGATGGCCACACCCACGGAAGCCCTCGAGACGGTCATGCCAACCAATCGTGAAATGGTTCTGGATCTACATCGCCGCATGGTGCGGATTCGCCGTTTTGAAGAGCGTGCCGGAAAGCTCGTCGAGTCCGGAGACATGCCAGGTTTTTTGCATCTTTATGTGGGTCAAGAAGCAGTCGCGGCAGGTGTGTGCTCGGCCCTCACAGATGCAGATCAAATTACCTCCACGCATCGTGGCCACGGCCACGCAATTGCCAAAGGCGCTGATTTTCGGCCAATGTTTGCTGAGCTTTACGGCAAGACCACCGGATACTGCAAAGGCCGTGGCGGCTCGATGCACATTGTCGACATGAACCGCGGCATGCTCGGGGCAAATGCGATTGTTGGTGGTGGAATCCCCATTGCCGTCGGAGCTGCATTCGCTTCGCAGTATCGCGGCGACGGAACAGTGGCCGTGTCATTTTTTGGCGACGGAGCTACAAATATTGGCGCATTCCATGAGTCCGTCAACATGGCCGCGGTATTAAATTTGCCTGTTATTTTCGTGATCGAGAACAACGGCTACGCGGAGTTCACACCACAAGATCGGCATATGAAACTAACGGACATCGCTGAGCGCGCCAGTTCCTACGGAATACCTGGAGTAATCGTTGACGGAATGGATGTTTTAGCAGTTCGCGCCGTTACGCTCGAGGCCATCGAGCGGGCTAAGCGTGGCGAAGGTCCCACTCTCATCGAGGCAAAAACGTATCGATACTTCGACCACCAAGGTATTAAGGGAATGCGGATCCTTTATCGCGACCCCGCTGAAGTGGAAGCGTGGAAAACCCGTGACGCTATCAACCTCATTGAAGCTATCGGTGTGGAGCGTGGCTTGGTGAGTGCAGAGGAGTTCGCCGACATTTGGGCGCAAACCGAAGCCGATATCGAAGACGGAATCGAGTTTGCGCGGACAAGTCCAGACCCTGATCCAGCAGATATTCTCGACGACGTTTACACCAGTTAACGCGCCGCCTTATTCAACCGAATACATTCCACCCAAGCCCAATGCATGCCCGATGAAATCCCGGAGGGACTCCCAGTGACAACGCGTGAACTCACCTACGTAAAGGCCTTCAACGAGGGCATGCACCAGGTTATGACCGAAGACCCCGATGTCTTTCTCATCGGTGAGGATGTTGCCGGCTACGGCGGGGTGTTCCATATGTTTGACGGACTCCTCACCGAGTTTGGTGGTACCCGGGTTGTTGACACACCTATCTCGGAACAAGCAATCATTGGTCTAGGTGTGGGTGCCGCAGCGCGAGGCCTGCGCCCCGTGTGTGACCTCATGTTCATGGATTTCGTTGGTGTGGCCATGGACCAAATTTTCAACCAAGCTGCCAAAATGAAGTACATGTTCGGCGGTAACGTTTCTGTCCCGCTGACCATTACAACTGCAGGTGGTGCCGGTATGTCAGCAGCCGCCCAGCACAGCCAAAGCCTTGAGGCATGGCTCGCGCACATTCCCGGACTCAAAGTCGCAATGCCGGCTAGCCCATACGATGCAAAAGGTCTTATCGTCGGTGCGATCCGCGACGACAACCCCACCATCGTCGTGCTGAACAAAAAAATGCTGGGAATGAAGGGCCACGTGCCCGAGGAGTTGTATTCGATCCCATTTGGTGTGGCCAATATCGTCCGCGAAGGTAACAACGCAACCATTGTTGCAATCGGGCGAATGGTTGTTGAGGCCGAGAAAGCCGCCGCTAATCTGGAAAAAGATGGAATCTCCGTTGAAATTATTGATCCAAGAACGGTTCAGCCGCTGGATATCGACACAATCCTCACGTCAGTGAAAAAGACTAATCGTGTTCTCGTCGTCCACGAGGCGGTTGAGTTCGGTGGAATCGGCGCTGAGATTTCATCGCAGATACAAGAGTCAGCATTTGATTATCTTGACGCGCCCGTGACCCGTCTCGCGGCTCCGTTCGCTCCTGTTCCTTTCGCTCCCATTTTGGAGAACGCATACGTACCGGATGCCCCACGCATAGAAGCTGTCGTCCGCCGCCTCATCGAACGGAAGTAAGACATGGCTATTGAAATCCTCCTTCCCAAACTGGGTTTGACCATGGAGGAGGGAACCGTTGAAGAATGGCTCGTAGCTGACGGCACAGCGATCACTATTGGTATGCCATTACTTCGACTTGCCACAGACAAGATTGATGTCGATGTTGAGGCCGAGGCCGATGGAATTTTGGCTCGCGCCGTCCCTGAGGGAGCGACCTTAAAAACAGGTTCGGTGCTCGGATGGTTGCTCGAGAGTGGGGAGTCTGCGCCAAACGGAACTGCGCCCAGTGCCCCCACTTCAGATTCAACCGAACCAGACGCAGTTCGCATCACGACAATGCAGAATCTCGATCAAGGTGAGGTTGTGCAGACGGGTGGACGTGTGTTCGTCAGTCCAAATGCTCGCCGGGTGGCCCAAGAACTACAGGTTGACCTCACCCTTGTTACTGGCACCGGTCCGGGTGGACGGATTGTGTCCGAGGACGTTGAGGAAGTGGCCGCACTCACGGTGCAGGAAGCCGCAGCAGGCCGTCCAGGGAAGGTTCTCTCTCCATTAGCGAGACGCGATGCTCGTGACGCAGGGATTGATCCCGCAGGGATTCCTACCGACGACGGCGTTGTCCGCCGTAGTGATGTTCGAGGCGCTGCTGCTTCAACACCGCAGACAAATGCTTCGGCAGCACTTGCAACTGCGCCGGTTAGCCAATCGGGAAGTTCGGTTGCAAACTCTGAAACAACTTCAATAATCCCGATGAAAGGGATGCGAGGCACGATCGCGGCTCGGATGTTGCAAAGTCTGACCGAAATGGCACAGCTCACCCACGGTTTTGAAGTATCGATGGATGCAGTGGTGCAACTTCGCGCTGACATGAAGGATCAGTACGTTGCGCTTGGCGTTGCAGTCCCTAGCCTCAACGACTTTGTTGTTCGGGCTGCGGCGCTTGCCTTGCGTCAACACCCGATTTTGAACGCAACAATTATTGACAAGGAGATTCATCTCCTGGGTCGGATCAACATGGGACTTGCGGTCGCAGTTCCTGGTGGACTTATGGTCCCTGTGATCCAAGATGCTGATCAACTCTCACTTCCCGAGTTAGCTCGCGCCACTCGCGATGTTGCAGAGCGTTGTCGCACCGGCTCCATTAGCCTGGACGATCTTGAAGGTGCCACATTTGCCGTCACGTCGCTAGGTACCTATGGCGTCGATTTTTTCACACCGGTCATTAACCCTGGAAACGTCGGCATCCTTGGTGTTGGTCGCCTGCGCGACTCTGGCAAGTGGGAGGGTGAGACTTTTGTCCGCACGCAGGTGCTCACTCTCAGTTTGACGTTTGACCACAGGGCTGTTGACGGTGCACCTGCTGCGGAGTACCTGCAGACGATTTCCCAACTGTTGGCTCGACCACTAGTTCTGGTTTCCTAACACCCGATGCCCGTCATCTATCTGCTGCGACACGGGCAGGCGAGTTTTGGTACCGACGATTACGACGTATTGTCTGATCTTGGTCGCCGGCAAGCCGACGTTGCCGGTCACGAGTTGGCGCGACGGGGTGTGCGTTCACCGGTAGTGGTGAGCGGCAGTCTGAAGCGGCAGATTGACACTGCTGCCATCGCGGCGAACGTCCTCAACGTCAGCCAATCGGGTACGGATCCTCGCTTTGACGAGTTTGATGCACATGCTGCGGTCAATGCTCATCTAGGTGATCTGCAGGCCACCGAAGGAATGTCATCTGCACAGTTCCAGCAGCACCTTGACGCGGTCATGACCGAATGGATGGAATCTGAAAATAGCCAGTGGCAAGCATTCTCCGACGGAGCATTTGACGCAATCACCGAGCTTGCCGCGAACTTGCCCAGCGGATCTGATGCGATCGTTACGACTTCAGCGGGCGTGAGCGCGGTACTGGCTGGTCGCCTTTTGGGCGCGGGTACTCAAGGTGTGATTTCGATGAACAGGGTTAGTGTGAATGCGTCAATCACAACCGTTGTGGCGGGATCCCGAGGTTTGTCACTCGTGTCCTTTAATGACCACGCACACATGCTCGGTGACCGGGCTTTGATGACCAATCGCTAAATAAAAAATTAGTTGATGTAACGAACTACGTCAGAACCATCCCAGTCCTGTGCCAATGCGGCGACCTTGTCGTAAAAACCGCGTAGATGAACATTGCCCACATAGAGTTCCAGAACCCCACCGAGCAGGTGACGGGCATCATGGAAGTGAACCTCCATACCCGATGAAGAAGTCAGAGACATTGTGAGCGGCATGCCTTGGCTGATTAGGGCTGCGCTTGCGGCATTGAGATCCTCGACAAAGCACGCGTAGTGATTAATCTGGCCGGGATGATCATGACTGAGTACTTCACGCATGCTCGCCGGTTCGCACTCGTGAAGTTGAATTATCTCTAGCATTACCGGACCCCACTGACCGAAGGCCGCGCTGTGGTCATAGACCGCAGGCTCGCCATTGTGGGTTGCTACGACGGGTAAATGATTGCGAACAAGGAACGGGCCAGCACCCACTTTCTGGGCCCACTCATGGCACGCCGCCTCAAGATCATCGACTCGATAGGCGATTTGCACGAGTGCTGCGGGAAGGCTTGCTTGGAGTGGGTTTGCTGGATTAGACATCTGTTATCCCTAATATGAAAGTTTCCAATATGAGTGTGCCGTTTCACACGAAAGTGTGAGGGATCATGACTTTACCGTGGCGCAACTTGTGTAGTCTGGGAACCTGTCTAGCAGTGTGCGTTCATGAAGTCGTGGCAAGGAGTAGCTATGTCCAAGATCTACAAACACCCCATCTCTGGGTACATTTACTCGGTTAATGAGGTTGGCCTGGTTAAGGTCGATGACCCTGCTACCGGTCGCATTGGAATTTTTGATGACAACGGTGTTTGGCAAGAGGGTGAGAAGCTCACCGTTGACCTTCAAGCGACAGGTTGGGTTGGCCGTACCCCCGAGGCCCGCGCTCTTCGCGAGGCAAACGCGTGAAACAAACGACAGCCGTCATTCTTGCCGCTCATCCAGCCCAAACATTTGTCGCCAGCGATCTGACTCTGGGAACTATCGACCTACCCGAACTCACACCTGGTACCGCGCTTGTGCGCAATCAATACATGAGTTTGGATCCGTCCACTCGTGGCCGGATGGACCCGGGCGAGAAGCAGTACACAACCAACTTCGAAATCGGAAGCCCACTCGACGGATCCGCAATCGGAATAGTCGAGGAGTCCGCCTCAGAACTTCTCCCCGTCGGGTCCACAGTTCGTCACCGCCTTGGCTGGCGCGAGTACGCGGTCGTTGATGACGCAACCGCAACAATTTGTGATCTTTCACTGGCTCCCACGGTGTCCTGGTTGAGTTCAATGGGCCAGACCGGATTCACCGCATATGCCGGTCTGCTTCCCGTGGGTCAACTGGCAGCGGGTGACACGGTGCTCGTCACCGGTGCGGGCGGCGCGGTCGGAAGCATGGTTGGGCAGTTCGCCAGATTACTGGGTGCCGGACGGGTTATCGGTAGCGCAGGTGGCGCAGAGAAGTGCACGTGGCTCACCAACGAGTGCGGTTTCGACGAAGTCATTAATTACCGAGATGAAGATTTTGCAACGGAGTTACCCAAGTTGGCACCCGAAGGGATCGACTTATTTTTTGACAATGTCGGCGGCTGGCAATTCGCGGCGGCCCTACACAACATGAAGATTCGAGGGCGCATCAGCATGTGCGGTGCCGTTTCTAACTTTGGAACACAGGAGCAGCCTTCCATCGCGGTTCTGATCGAGGCTGTACTGCGCCGACTCACAATCACGGGCTTCATCGTCCGTGACTACGAAGACTTGCGTCCAGAGTTCGAGAAGAAAGTGAGTGGTTGGCTGGCCAGCGGTCAATTGATCGACCGTGCAACAATCGCCGAAGGTATTGGCGCCGCCGGCGCGGGCCTTGAGGGTTTACTGTCCGGGGCAAACTTTGGCAAGGCGCTTGTGCGCCTTTCGGATTAACGTAGACGGCAAACATATGAGCATCCCTACGAGCATCGAAGTTGTTGACGCGACACTGTTCACATCAGTTGACCCGGTAATTTTGGCGGGATCTGCCTGCGCCGTCTGTGGTGCTCACGTGTTCCCGCCAATTGAGTCTTGTCCCACTTGCTCGAGCCTTGATGTTGAGACGGTGGCCCTGCCCACCGAAGGAACAGTGTGGTCGTGGACAACCCAGCATTTCGCACCGAAACCGCCATTTCGCACCGATGAATTTACGCCTTTCAGTATCGGGTATGTCGATCTCGGGCTCGTGATCGTGCAGGGTTGGTTGGTAGGAAAAACCCAATGGGCAATTGGGGAGCGGGTTAATTTGGTATTGGCCAAAGCCTGGACAAACGAAAGTGACACTGTTTTCACTTTTGGTTTTGAGGCGGTGACGTGAGCGTGAAGACAGACGACATTTTCATTGTGGGTGCAGCCCGCACGGAGTTTGGCAGATTTGACGGCGAGGACAACGAACTTGCCGAGAGGGCGGTCCGTGGTGCACTTGCTGACTGTGGCCTGACGTGGTCTGACATTGAACTTGCGGTCGGTGGTACCAACGGTGAGACCAAGCCCGACAACTTAGTTTCGCGGCTAGGACTCACCGGACTCCCATTCGTCACGGTCAAGAACGGATGCGCAACAGGTGGAGTGGCTTTGATGACAGCGCGAAATGGATTAATCGCGGAGAATCTCGACATTGCCTGCGTTGTCGGCTACGACAATCACGCCAGAGGAGCCTTTAATGCTTCGCCCGCACGCTATGGACTCGGTGATTGGTATGGCGCCACAGGCATGATGGTCACGACTTCGTACTTTGCTCTGAAGATTGCTCGCTACCTGCATGAGCACGGAATTGATCAGCGCACTCTCGGTTACGCCTCGGCAAAAGCATTTGATTACGCACAGGAACACCCGTATGCCTGGCGTCGCAAACCTGTTTCCGTCGACGAAGCAATGGACGCCGACATGATCAATGATCCACTTACGCGTTACATGTTTTGCTCACCCGATGCAGGTGCAGTTTCCCTTGTCCTTGCTCGCGGATCGCGGGCTTTTGATCTGTGTGAAACTCCAATTAGATTGGCATCGGTAGCGCTTCGCGGTCGTAGACCGGGTTCTTTTGAGGTTTTTTCTCCTTGGCTTTCACCCGGAAATCGTACGAGTCCATCAATTGATGCCGCCAAGGCTGCCTTTGAACTTGCGGGCATCACACCGGCTGATGTACAGGTGGCCCAACTCCAAGACACGGATAGTGGAGCCGAAGTGATTCACCTTGGGGAGACAGGTCTTGTCGCACATGGAGACCAAGAAGCCGCTTATCGCAACGGTGAATTCGATATTGATGGTCGGCTTCCCGTAAATACCGATGGTGGGCTACTTGCTAATGGAGAGCCGGTCGGCGCCTCTGGTCTGCGACAGGTGCATGAGATCGTTCGACAACTACAGGGTCGCGCTGACGGCAAACAAGTTCCGGGAGCCCCTCGTGTCGGTTTCACCCACGTCTACGGAGCGCCGGGCATTAGTGCCTGTTCGGTCCTGATCAATGAAGGAGCACAACCATGAGTGAAATAGACCAGGACCACTTGCACACATGGCGCGGCGACGTGCGCACTTGGCTGGCATCTGTTGCCGAACCTGCACAGGAGGAAGTCTTTACGTGGGGGGAAGGTGACCCACGCCTACAAATATTTTTGTCATTGAGCCACGAAGAAGAAGTCGCATTCCTTTCACGCGTCAGGGAATACCGACGTCAAAGATTCGCAGCAGGATACGGCGCGATCTCACTCCCTGTTGAGTTCGGTGGCTCAGGTCTGCCCAGTGTCTATTCTGTTGCCTTTGCGCAGGAAGAGCGCAACTTCGCCGTACCCCCTTCGTCGGAAATCATTTCGGTGACCACGGGACTTGTCGGCTCTGCGGTGAGTATCTTCGGCACACCTGAACAACGTGAACAATTTGCGAACGCCTTCCTTAGTACCGATCTCCTATGCTGTCAGCTTTTCAGCGAGCCCGGAGCAGGATCTGACCTTGCGGGCCTGTCAACAAAGGCGGTTCGGGACGGTGAGGATTGGTTAATCACCGGCCAAAAAATTTGGAGCTCTAACGCACAATTCGCAGAGTACGGATTCATTTTGGCCCGCACCAATCCTGATGCTGTGAAGCAGGGTGGCATCACGGCATTTTTGGTGCCAATGGATGCACCCGGTGTAGAGATTCGACCTATTCGTCAAATGAGTGGTCCGGCATCCTTCAATGAAGTGTGGTTTGACGCGGCCCGCATTCCAGACTCAATGCGCATCGGTGATGTCGATGCGGGCTGGAAGGTAGCCCAGACGACTCTTGGTTTTGAACGGACGTCATCTGGATCGGGTCACCGACGGAAGGGTGGCACCGCGGCCGATCTTGTTGCACTCGCCCAGCACTTAGGGTTGAGTTCGGACCCGGTGACTCGACAGGAACTAGCCGACATCATGATTCGAACCCGTTTACACGCAGCAATGGTGACCAAGGTTGCCCGCGCCACTGCATCGGGTGGGGACCCTGGTCCAGCCGGATCGCTCGGGAAACTTCTTGCTTCTGACAACCTGGTGCGCATTGGGAACACGGCTGCAAACATGCTTGGATCTGCGTTGGTCGCTGATACGGGAGCGTGGGGGGAGTTTGCCTGGGGTGAACATGTTCTGGGAGCTCCCGGTTACCGACTGGCCGGTGGGACCGATGAGGTTCAACGCAATATTGTCGCCGAGCGCGTACTTGGACTGCCTGCCGAGCACCGCACCGACAAGGCACCGTTCTCGCAACTTGCAAAATCCTGATGGCGACTTCCAGTTGAGCTGCTACCAATTGAGCTGCTACCAATTGAGCATGGTGGCAAGGCGCTCGCGCTGATAGGCAGCATCACCCAAAAACGCAGCGTCATAGCGTGCTCGCCTGAAGTACAGGTGCGCCGTGTGTTCCCACGTGAAACCGATACCACCGTGTAATTGAATTGCTTCGGCTGTCATTGCAATATAAGAATCAGATCCCCATGACTTGTTAACGGCGGCATCCGCAGCAAGATCCTGTGCCCCACCTGATGTCACTTTTTCAAGTCCGGATCGCAACATTTCAACGAGCATCAATGCATCTGCCATGCGGTGCTTGATTGCTTGGAAGCTGCCAATTTCACGATTGAATTGACGTCGCACCTTTATGTAGTCGAGTGTCATGTCAAAGCAGGCCTGTGATCCACCAAGTTGATCAGCAGCAACAGCCATCAGGGCTATGTCAACTGCATGTGAGATTGCAGCCTCTCCATGTCCATCGGCGCTCAGACGAACAGCGGGAGCATCGGTGAAAGTTACGGTGGCAGAAGGCCGCGAGAAATCCAGTGAGGGCAACGGGCTGACAAGCGCATCGGATGCTTCAACGATAAACACGTCAATGCCCGAATCCGTACGGGCTGCAATGACAAAAAAAGTTGCACTAGCACCAAATGGTGTGAACCGGACTGTCCCCGAAACTGTATTACCATCACTTGTACATGAGACATCGGTTGCAGACCACAGGCCGCGCGTATTTGTTATGGCGGGCGAAGCAATTTCCCCGGAGGCAATCCGCTCAAGATATGGCGACGCAACTTCATCGCATGAGGCCAAAATTTGTCCACAAAGAACAGTGCTCGAAATAAACGGTGCCGGCGCCAATGTGGCACCAAGTTCTTCGACTACCGCGAGAATCTCGGCAAGGCCACCCAAACCGCCGGCGGACTCAGGCAGCCCAACGGCGCCGAGTCCGATGTCCTGAGCGAGCAGTGACCACAGTTCACGATCGAGCCCAGTTTCCGATTTTTCGAGTTCAAGGACGGCGGCGGGGTAACCCGACTCGGTTGCAGCTGAGCGCACCGTGTTTCGTAAGTCAGTTAACTCGTCCGGGTCAAGAGCTGCCAGGGGTAGATCGAAGGACATTTCACTCCAGAGGTGGGCAGGGATGTAAAGGGATGAACCCCAACAATAGCAACTGATGAATTGGCCGCCTGTCGTACTCAATGTGATCAAGTTGAAACCGAGTCGCTGGGACGAATTATCGGAGGTACCTGTAGTTTTGGCTTTTCAGTCGTCCAAATCTGTGAAAGTGAGTCACATGCGTCGGTCAATGCTTTCGGTCGTCATTGCCCTTTCGGCCACAATGGTTTTAGCATCCTGCGCGATGCCAGCCGATGATCCCAATTTCGTCGAGGGCGAGGGCGTTGTTGGCGAGGAGACGGTGGTGGATCCTCAAGCCGATCCCGAATTCCTCGCTTCGGCATTCCTTGCGCCTACGAGCATTGGCGTGGATGTGCCGTTGTCGGCGCCCCCTGCCGCAGGTTCACTCATTGCCAGTCTTTCCGATGGTTCCGAATTTGATGTATTGCTCAATGCCTCTATGGCCGAAGCGGCAACAGCAATCGGCTGGGATTTCACCGAGGTCCCCGGAGCTGAAACAGTTGATTCTGCACCGGCCGCATTTGAGGAAGCACTCGCACTCAACCCTGCGGGTATTCGGATCTCAGGTGCCTACGTTGACGTTCTTGCAACCCAATTGGCTGATGCTGAGGCTGCAGGCGTAGCAGTTATCTGTACCGGGTGTGCAGGTGAACCAACGGGTGCCATCAAAGATACGAGCCTTGATGGCGATGCACAAAATACTTTGTGGGGTCAGGTGCTTGCAAGCTACGTATTTGCTAATCAGGTTGCAGAAGAGGTTGCCGGCGTAGAGATTTTCACGTTACCTGTCTCATCACTGGTGACTTTTAACTCAGCATTCACCGATAGCTTGGCCAACCTGTGTCGAGATTGTTCTGCAATTGAGTCCGAACTAGATACGACCGATTTGAGTCTGGTCCCAACTTTTGTTGCAGACACCATGAGTACGAGCCTTGGCCGTTGGGCACTCCTTGATTCAGGTGAGGTTTCCGTTGATGTACCCGAGGCTCTAGCGGAGGCACTTGTGCTTGACCCGACGGTTCTCATCGGTCGGGCTGCAAGCGCTCGAGACATCACAGCCTTACTCGATCTCGCCGCATCAGGTGCTGTTCCCCCTGAGAGTGGATCAACTGATATATCTCCAGAAGCTGCAGATGCACTGCGCGCTTGGACAGCCCTCCCTGTGCCAGTGATGGCGTGGCGGGTTATCGATCAATTTGCTCGGGTAATTGCCGGTGATGCACCAGCGGATGGGCTGTTGCCCAGCCAGCTGCTGACTGTCACCAACGTTGCGGATGCAGTGTTGGATGAGAACGGTAACTACCTGGGAATCGCCAACTATCGCGAGCTTTTCACCGAGTTGTGGGGTGTGAAGTAACGTTTGGGCCAAGGCCCTATAGGGAGGATTTGTCCGATTTTTACTAGGAAATCCTTGGATTTATAACGAAATGAATAAATTGCTACCAATTCGTGAACTTTGTAGGTAGTCTTCCGCACGAACGGGGTTAAGTCCCTCTAATGGAAGAGAGTGTCAATGCGTAAGTTAACCACCGCGGTTGCCTTCATAGGAGCCGCTTCCCTCTTGGTTTCGGGTATTGCACCCGCAGCCTTCGCTGCAAATCCACAGGATAAGGGCACTACCCTTGCCACGGCGATTGTGGCCAAGTACAACAAAACACCAACAAGCATTGGAATCACAACACCCTTGAAATCTGTTCCACCAAAGGGCCAGTTTGTGGTTGCGATCTCAAACGGTGGCGATGAGAACAAGGTGCTCGATCAAGGAATCGCAGCAGCATCCAAGACCCTTGGTTGGAAGTACCGCGAACTCGTTGGCGCAGTAAGCCCAGAAACTCAGCGCTCACTTTTCAACCAGGCGCTGTCACTCAAGCCCAATTACATTCACATCTCGGGCATCGAGCCATCAACTTTGTCTGACCTTCTCACCAAGGCTGACAAGCAGGGTGTTGTCGTGGTCTGCTCCGCATGCATGAGCAAGCCAACATCAGCACTGAAGGACACCCATATTGCAGGTCCAAAGACAATTGACCTGTGGGGCCAGATGATCGCTGCTTACACCGTTGCTTCAACAAAGGGCAACGTGAAGGCTCAAGGAATCACGGTTCCTTTGTACCCAATCCTTCGTCGCTTTGACGTTTCTTTTGCTAAGAACCTGAAGAAGCTGTGCCCCAAGAAGTGCACATACGAAGAAAATGATCAGCAGTTGACCGACATCTTCGCGGGTAAGGTTCCCCAAGCAGCTGTTAACATTGTTGCATCAAACCCAGGTACCAACTGGCTCGTCTCCGATCTCGGTGGCTGGGTCACCGGTGTCTCAGCAGCTTTGGACAATCCTGCAATTCAGATCGGTGGCTTGACCGCTGGTAAGGCAAACATCCAGGGACTCAAGGACGGCTCTGAATCAGCATGGACCGGTTACTCACTGCCCATCGTTGGGTGGAGCGTTGTTGACAGCATGGCCCGTGACTCAATCGGTATGCCATTTGTTAAAAACGAATTGCCAACACAGATCCTGACAAAGCAAAATGCTAAGTCTTTGGTTCTCACCAAGGAAGGTGACTACCTCGGCGTCAGGAACTATGTAAAGCAGTTTAAGAAGCTCTGGGGCGTAAAGTAAGTCTCAAGCTCTAGTCTCACGGAGAAGGCCCGGCCGATTCGGCCGGGCCTTTCTCTGTTGGTAAATCTCTATTCGCCAAGCATCTTTATTTGACGTCCTATAAAATCAGGGACATAATTCTGATACCCGTCAAGAGGAGTACATCAGCTATGACCGAACTCGCATCTCCCCAGCGTGAATCAACTGAGCCGCCAAGTCCACGATCCGCAGGGACCAGCGTTCAGTCGTATTTGGATGAAGACTCACGTCCGGTTCCAGCGGCACTCCGGTATGACATTAACGAGGATCTCGGCACTGCCCCGATGGACATAGACCGGTACATTTCGCGCGAATTCCATGATCGTGAAGTGGACAAAGTGTGGCGCAAAGTCTGGCAGTTTGTGTGCCGCGAGGATCACATCCCCAACGCTGGCGATCACATCACCTACGACATCGTTGACGACAAACTCATTATTATGCGGCAACCCGATGGCAGCATCAAGGCGCTCTACAACGTGTGTCTGCACCGTGGCAGGGCACTTCGCCAAGAGGGTGGCCGCGTGAGTGAACTGCGCTGCCCTTTCCATGGATTTAGCTGGAATATCGACGGCACCCTCAAAAATCTCCCGTGCGCATGGGATTTCCCCGAAGTTGATCCGACAAACCTTCCGTTGCCCGAAGCCAAGGTTGCAGTGTGGAATGGCTTCGTTTTCATCAACCAAGACCCAGAAGCCGAACCACTTGAGGACTTCCTTGGCTCAATGCTCAACGATTGGGGACGCTGGAATTACGACGACCGGGTCGTGTATTCGCATTTCGGTGGCGTCATTGATTGCAACTGGAAGGTTGCAGGTGAAGCCTTCATTGAAGGCTTCCACTCCCTTGCCACGCATCCGCAAATGATGGAGTGGCTTGGCGACGAAAACACCCAGTACGACGTAATCAAGGGCGAAAACTGGAGTCGGCAAATTGTGCCGCAGGGGGTTCCTAGTCCAACGATTGCGAATCACATCAGTGAACAGGAAGTACTCGACTCCTACTACGAGACGCGTGCCTTTTACACCCAGGGCAAAGGTCGAGACCTGGCTGTCGGGGACGAAGGCACACCGCGTGTTCCTTTGGACTCAACGGCTCGTCGCGAATTGGCTGCCGCCATGCGCACAGCCCTTGCGGAGCAGTTCGGCAGCGAACAAGATCATTGGACCGATTCGGAACTCCTTGACGGAATCCAGTATTTCGTGTTCCCCAACTTCTACGTTTTTGCCGGCCCGCGGACCAATGCCGTGTACCGTTTCCGCCCGCACGGCAACGACCCGGACAAGTGCCTTGCTGAGGTATTTCTCCTCGCGCAACAGCCCGCCGACGGTTCGCACCCCAAACCTGCTGAGCCACGTTGGCTGCAGCCGGGTGAGACCTTCTCCGACATCACCGAGATCGGATTGCTCGGACCTGTCTTCGACCAAGATATGGCCAACATGCCTTTCATCCAAGAAGGTTTGAAGTCGATGCGTGGCCCCGGTGTCCGGCTTACGCGTTACCAAGAGAATCGGATCCGGCACTATCACCAGATTTTAGATGAGTGGATGGCCCGCTAGTTCGTTTAGTCCTGGTCCTCAATCCTGGTCGTAACGAAGCAGGTAACTAACTCGATCCATGCGTGCTCGGCGCGAAACGCGAAGCATCGGGGCACCGTTTTCACCAGCGGTGAGACCGTCGCGCACAAGAACAGGTGAACTGGCTCGGATACCGAGAATTTCCGCGTCGTACAGGGTGGCAGCGTCTGCAGAAATTGCCCGCCACACCGGGCGAGGTTCACCCATGACCGCATTGAGTTGGCCGTAAAGGCCCGTAACTTGGTTCCAATTGCCCGCTGGATCTTTGAGCAACTCAGCCGGGAACCACGAACTCGACCACATCCAGGTGGCGTCATTGACGACCAGTGCGTTGTCCACCCGCCATAGTGGCCCTTCAGGGAGTTCAAGGGTTGCGTTGAGGTTCGAACTCTTCAACTTAACGGCCCCCAAAAGTGTGTCCTCATAGGTGAGGCCCTGCTCGGCGATTTGGCTGGTAAGCGTGGATACAAGTGAGTCGGTTGATAGCCGCTGGGATAGCGGAAGTCGAATAATGCGTGCGCTGACGTAGGTGCCGGAGCCCTGCCGTGACTCCACCGCACCCGCTCTAGCAAGTTCCTCGATCGCTCGACGGACGGTGAGTCGGTTGACACCAAATTCTTCGGCTAGGCGGGACTCACTGGGAAGTTTGTCCCCTGGTGCCAATGTGCCATCGGTGAGTCTTTGCGCAATTGCCTGCCGCACCTGTTCATAAAGCGGAACTTCACCCATGGCCAGACGCTATCTGGGTGAATTTCGCGTTGGGTGCCCAGGGACACTTCGAGTCAGTGGCGGCCTTTATTTCCCGCACGTTGTTTACAGTACGCTCAGTAAGTGATGCACACACTAGAGCAGCGAATCGCACGGTTGGAAGATCGCTTCGCCATCAATGACCTGGTTGTTTCCTATGCAACATTGCTCGACGACGCTCAGTGGGATGCTCTTGGTGAGCTGTTCACGCTCGATTCAGTATTCGGTTCCGCGAACAGCACTACGAGCGGGCGGGCAGCCATTATTGAAAATTTCAAAGTGAAGCACGCGCCCTTTACCGCAACGTGGCATGACCCGCACGGAATCGCGGTTGATCTCATTGACGAGAATCACGCAACCGGCACCGTTATCGCCTATGCGGAGTTGGGAGCGACAGATTTAACTTTGTGCACATCAATTCGCTACCAGGATGACTACCGGCGCGAAGGGGGCGTGTGGCGATTTGCTAAGCGTCATGTTTTGAGTTTGTATTCGATGCCATTGTCAGAGCTGGCAGGGGGAGCTCTGGGGGATCGAGAACGCAAGCGTTGGCCCGGGCGTCCCACAGGCGAGGCCGAGCTACCTGATTTCGAGCGCGCATACCCCGGGTACCCCGGATGATCGACAAAACAATTGATCGAAGTGTGGAACTGGGCGGCGTTTACAACGTTCGCGATTTGGGCGGCATGGTGACGCAGGACGGTCGAATGTTGCGTAAAGGAATGCTTTTTCGTGCTTCGAGTTTGCACCGGCTCACCGACGAGCAGGCGTGGAGTGAATTTGGGGCCACCACGGTTTTTGATTTGCGCTATGGAAGTGAGCTTGATGCCTTCCCACTTCCGGCTTTTATCGATAGCCCCATTCACGCACCGATACTTCCCCAACAGTGGTATCGAGCGCGGGGAGAAATTAGCGCCGATCCGAATGAACACCTAGCCGATGTCTACAACGTCATGCTTGACCTAGGTGCAACCACCATGCGTGACATTGTCGAACTCCTCGCGCAGGGAGAGGCCTTCCCCGCAGTCTTTTTCTGCATGGCGGGCAAAGATCGTACGGGTTTTGTCGCTGCAGTCTTGCTTTCATTGCTTGGAGTAAGTGACGAAGATATTGCCGATGATTTCGCTTTGAGTGGTGATGAAGTAGTTGCCCTTGTCCGCTGGCTAAGGACCCGTGAGGATTTTGAAAATCACCCCATGATGAACCAGAAAGATGATCTACTCCGTGCACCTCGCGGAGCTATGGAACTCTTTCTCGCGCGCACATACCTCGAGCATGGAGGACTTCATGAGTGGGTTCTCACCCTTGACGTTCCCAATGAGAGCATCGACTCTTTACGCTCTCAATTACTGCATTAACCTACCCACAAAAGCCCACCCGATAAACCAACGCAAACCGAGCCAATGGAGGAACTGTGATCGAGCGCAACACGCTGTACATCGACGGAGAGTGGGTGGCCCCTTCAGGTGGCGACTCCATCACGGTCATCGAGGCTGCTACCGGTGAAGTTATCGGCTCGGTTCCTTCGGGTGATGCAGCTGATGCTGAGCGCGCGATTGCGGCAGCCCGGAAAGCATTTGAGGGTTGGTCCCAAGTTCCGATCGCTGAGCGCGCCGATGTTGTCTCGGCAATCGCGGCCGGACTGCGCGAGCGAGAAGACGAATTGGCCCGAATCATGTCGCAGGAGGTGGGAACAATCCTGGCTATCTCAGTTCGTGTGCAGGTTGGGCTTGCCGCATCCGTATTTGAAACTATTGCGGAGGCAGCGCGGGAATTACCGGCTGAGGAACGCATTGGCAACTCAATCGTCATTCGGGTTCCGGTCGGCGTTGTTGGTGCAATTACTCCGTGGAACTATCCCTTGTACCAACTTGCTGCCAAGGTCGGCCCCGCACTTGCAGCAGGTTGCACCGTTGTCGTTAAACCAAGTTCGGTAGCACCACTTTCCAACTTCATCCTTGCGGAAATCATTGATGGCCTCGGTCTGCCCGCGGGTGTGTTTAACCTCGTTTCGGGTCCTGGAGGACTAATCGGAGAAATGCTTTCTTCTCACCCTGAGGTCGACATGGTGAGCATCACCGGTTCCACTGGCGCAGGTGTTCGCGTTTCGGAAGCTGCTGCCCCGACGGTTAAAAAGGTTGCACTCGAACTTGGTGGCAAATCAGCCTTCCTCATTGTTGAAGGCGCCGATCTTGACGCCGCGATCGCGAACGCGGTTCGCGGTTGCTTTGTCAATAATGGGCAAACATGTTCGGCTACCACTCGCCTGATTGTTCCCAATGAAATTATCGATGAAGTTGAAGAGCGCGTAGCCGCCCTGGTGAACGCAATGACTGTTGGTAACCCGCTAGATCCTGAAGTTGATCTGGGCCCTGTTGCATCCGCAGCCCAACATAAGGTCGTTTCGGACTACATTGAAATCGGAATGACGGAGGGAACATTGATTGCTGGTGGCCCTGGTCGCCCCGATGGCCTTGAGCACGGTTACTTCATTAAGCCAACAGTTTTCAGTCGCCTCAGCCCGAAAGCGCGTATCGTTCAAGAGGAAATCTTTGGACCGGTCCTTGCAATTGTCGGCTACGACGGTTTGGAGCAAGGAATCGAATTCGCCAATGATAGTGAATTCGGCCTCTCCGGCGCGGTCTTCGCTGCGGATATTCCCACCGCGGTGAGTGTTGCTAAACGCCTGCGCACAGGTCAGGTTTCCGTCAACGGTGGTCGATTCAATGCCAAGGCGCCTTTCGGTGGATTTAAAACTTCCGGCATTGGTCGCGAGCTCGGTCACCATGGATTAGTGGAATACTTCGAATTGCTCAGCCTGCAATTCCCTTCCTCCGACGACTTCCCTTCCTCCGACGACTTCCCTTCATCGGATGACTTCGGCTCAACTGTTTAGTGAGTGAGCCCATAAATGAGTGAATCGTGTGAAGTATTTCTGGTACGGCACGCATTGCCCGAGCCAGATGGGACAAAGGATCCAGGACTCGGTGAAGTGGGTCATGGGCAGGCGAAGCTTGTTGGCGACTACCTGGCAAGTAAGGGAATTTCTGCGATCTATTCAAGTCAGCTGAAGCGAGCCGTTGAAACAGCGGTACCCCTTGCGCGAAGGCTCGGCCACAATGTCGTTATTGATGAACGACTCCAAGAATGGAAGTCCAATGCAACTCACTATCAGGGAATAGAGAACTTGCCAGACCCTGACCGCGTCCGCTCATTTCGTGAAGGACGATTCGAGGAAGGTTTTATGCCCGAGCACAACCATGAAGAACTGCGGGCGAATATGTTCGCCGTTGTCCGCAACATAGGTCTGGCCCATCAAGGTGAACGCATTGTGGCCGTGAGTCACGGTGGCGCCTCGAACAGTTTCTTGGCCGGAATACTTGAAAGCCCGCGCCGTTTCTTTTTCAATCCGGGTTACACCTCAATTTCTCGGGTTCAAGTGTGGCCCGATGGTCGTTTTGTTTTAATGAGTATCAATGAAACATCGCACTTGAATCTGGCCTAGTATTTGTCTAGACAAGTTGGTACACTCACTGAAGTCACTTAAAAGGAGCCAGCTATGACCCAGATCATTGAGACCGAAGCGGCAACCCCCGCTTATCTGCCCAGCAAGATCCTCAATGGAGCGGCGCGCGAAGATGCCTTGGCTTTGATGGCTCGACTCATTTCCCACACGAAAAACAAGACAACCGACCAAGCCGAAGCCACTTTCCAAGAGCCGGTTGAGAATTACCTCGATGAGGAACTTTTCGCCAGTGAGCTCGAGTTGATCTTCAAGCGGATTCCACTTCCTTTGGCCCTCACGTGTGAATTGCCCGAAAAGAATAATCACAAGGCTATCGAGGTTGTCGGTGTTCCCGTGGTGATCACGCGTGACTCACAGGGTGAAGTGCACGCCATGCTCAATGTGTGCCGTCACCGTGGCGCACTGATTTGCGCTGCTGGACTGGGTACCTCGCGAGCACTCACCTGTCCGTACCACGCTTGGAGCTACGGCATGGATGGCCAACTCAAAGGTCTTTATGGCGAAAGCACTTTCGGTGAGTTCGACAAGTCCGAGCGCAACATGATCAAGCTTCCCTGTGTTGAAAAGCACGGTGTCATCTTTGTTTGTCTTACCCCGGACCTTGAAATAGATATTGACTCTTGGCTTGGAAGCTTCGCTCCTATTTTGGAGAGCCTCAAACTTGCTGAATGCCATTTGTTTTCCACTCGCATGATGCCCGGGCCCAACTGGAAAGTCGCGATAGAGGGTTATCTCGAGGGGTATCACTTTGCTTCCCTGCATAAAGACACCGTGTTCAAAACAAACCTCAGTAATACAGCAACTTTTGATGGTCACGGTGCGCACGAGCGCGTAGCTTTTGCATTGCGCGAAATTGAGAACCACCTTGATGACCCCGAAGATACATGGGATCCGACGGCAAATGTCGGAACCATCAACTGGCTGTTCCCTGGCCTTTCAATCGCTGGTGGTTGGCGTCAACGCATGGCAATTGCCTTCCCTTTGCCAACAACCAAAGTGAATGAGTCACTGACCGAACAACGTATTTTGGTTCGCACCCCGATCACAAATGACGAGCGCGAGCTACATGAACTCGAAGTTATGCGAGACTGGTTTTACGACGTCACCTACGACGAGGATTACATCACCGGCTTCGGTGTTCAAAAAGGTGTTGCGGTCACCGGTGGCAAAACCCAGATCTTTGGTAGGAATGAGCCGGGTGTGCAGTATGTACACCGCACTATTAATCGCTTGATGCACGAAGGTGCCGAGGCGGTTAACGGTAGCGACCTGAGCAAAGCCGTACTGCCCCGCGTTATCCCGGGTCAATGAAATAGTGAGAGATCGGTTACACCCGGACTTCTTGAATTACGTTGACAGGCACCAGTAACTGGTGTGAGATGGTGTTTTATTAACCGGGGAAATAAACAGTGGCGGCCGACCGGCTGCCCGCGAGAAGCAGGAGAAATTCATGGGTGGCAGTCTCGAAGGTCGCGTAGCGGTAATCACCGCCGGAAGCACCGGCATTGGATTCGGAATCGCACAAGCATTTATTGCTGAAGGTGCATCCGTTGTATTGGGTAATCGCTCCGAAGAAAAGGGCGCCCACGCGTTAGAGCGCTTGAATGCTGGCGATCGCGCCGTCTTCAAGAAATGCGATGCACTCGTGCGCACCGAAGTCGACGAACTTGTTGACTACGCGGTGGAGAAGTTTGGAAAGCTTGACATCATGGTCAACTGCGCAGGTGGCTCTGATGGTTGGGCGCTTGTGGGAGACCTCAGTGACGAAGCCTGGCTCAAGGGTCTTGAGTGGAATGCCAGCACCGCATTTTGGGGAACACGTCGCGCACTGAAATACATGTTGCCAGCCGGTTACGGACGGATCATTAACATCGCCTCCATTGAAGGCAAGGTCGCCTCAAAGGTCGCAGTGAGTCACTACATCGCCGGCAAGCACGCCATGATCGGGCTCTCAAAGGCAACCGCGGTGGAGTACGGCACCAGCGGTGTTACGTGCAACGCAATCTGCCCAGGGCCAATTGAGACCGAACTAATGAAAGATGCGGGCGCACAGGTTGCCGAAGCATCCGGCATCACTTACGAAGACTTCCTTAAGGACTTCGCGAATGACTGCCTCACCAAGGAGCTTCAAACAGTTGAGCAGGTTGCCGGTATGGCAGTGCTGCTTGCTGGTCCATTGGGTAATGGCATGACAGGTGCCACCTACAACGTCGATGGTGGTTCGGCCGCATTCTAAAAATTATTATCCATATCGCCTGCACTCAACTGTGAGTGCAGGCGATATGTGTTTTCCAACCTGAATTCATTCGGGTCTTCTCAAAGGTGAATGGCTGGGACGGTAATTGTTGCGTCGTTGATCGGCTCCGATACCCTGCAGGTATGTCTTATGTTTACGAGGAGTACCGAGATCTGGTCGTAATTGAGCGGGTTGAAGAGGCCGAGGGTGTCGTCACTATTCGGGTGGGTGCTCCCACAGGAGAGAAGCTCCCAAGTTGGGAACCCGGCGCTCACATCGATGTTCAACTTGGCAACGGAATCGAACGCCAGTACTCGCTCTGCAGTCACTTTGGCGCAGACACATGGCGGATTGCCGTCCTACGCGAGCTAGATGGTCGCGGTGGGTCCTCATATGTTCATGACAACATCAATGTGGGAGATCACGTTCGCACCCGTGGGCCACGCAATCACTTTCCACTGGTAGACGCCCCGTCCTATCTCTTCATTGCAGGTGGAGTGGGTGTAACACCCATGGTCCCGATGCTGGGCCAGGTGATCTTTGACAAAGATGCGCCGTGGACTTTTTATTACGGTGGTCGTACTCGAAATTCAATGGCCTTTCGGGATCGTCTTGAGGCTCTCGGTGTCGTGCTGTGGCCACAGGATGAAAAGGGGTTGCTGCCCCTCGATGAAATACTGAGCCAGACCGCACCAGATGCCGCGGTGTACTGCTGCGGTCCGGAACCTCTCATCTCAGCTGTTGAAGAAGCCTGCGCACGCCTTGGCCGGCCAGTTCCACACGTTGAACGCTTTGCCGCGAAGCCGGTCGACACTGCCGGTGACCCGGGTGACCACGAGTTCACCGTCGTGTTGAACAGTTCGGGCGCAGAATTTACTATTCCTCGAGATCGGAGCATCATCGAGGTTCTGCTCGATAATGGGGTTCCGGTGATGACCTCGTGCACCGAGGGCGTCTGCGGCACCTGCGAGACAAAGGTGATTTCGGGTGATATTGCCCACCGAGACTCGATCCTCTCAGAGGAGGATCGGGAAGAAGGTATCTACATGATGCCCTGTGTTTCACGCTGCAAGGGCGATCGACTGGTGCTCGACATTTAGTCCAAGATATTTGATCTCAGTTTCCCAAAAACACTTGTGCAAGTTGTCTAGACAAGTGTAAGGTTGTGTTTCCGCCCGCTGCGAAAGGAACGGCTCATGACCATTTTCATCCCACCCACTCGTGGTGATGGCCCACTCCGTTTCGCGCCGGAGATCCCAAACACCCCCGGTAAGTCAGAGGTTATTCCCGCTGATTGGTACACCGATCCGTATCGATTTGAACTCGAGCGCAAATACGTTCTGAACAACAACTGGCAAATTCTCTGCAGGTCCGAAGAACTCGTGAACGCCGGCGACCATGTCGTTTGGGAGGGACAGGGTGAGACAGTTGTTATTACCCGTAAAAATGACGGCTCGGTAACTGGTTTTCATAATGTGTGTCAGCATCGAGGTGCTCGCATTGTGCGCGAATCAGGCGAGTGTGCACGCCGATTTAAGTGTGCTTGGCATGGCTGGACCTATGACTTTGACGGCAAAGTAATTGGCGTCCCTGACCGTGAGGATTTTGACCCCGAAGAACTTCGCGACTTGGCAGCTCCCAAGGTCGAAGTTGCTGAATGGGCCGGTTGGGTGTGGGGTGTGCTCGCCGGCCCCGGAGTTGCACCGCCACTTATGGAGTACCTCGGCGAAGATATCGTCGCCGACCTTGGTGCGTACAAAATGGAAGAAATGTACCTTCGTGAGAAAGTTGTATGGGATGTTGACGTCAACTGGAAGGTGGTCGTCGACGCATTCAACGAGTTTTATCACGCGCAAGCACTGCACCATATTCCACCACAAGATGTAAAAGATGGTCGTGAGATGCGCATTTTTGAGTTCGAACGACACTCCATGATGGTTGTGCCGCTTAAGGGCACGCTGTCACGATTGCAAGAGACGCAGGATCACCAATCGGTGGCGATCTGCCACTACACGATCTTCCCAACATCTGTTTTCAATAACAACCCAGAGCACTTGCAGCTCTTCCGCGCGGTTCCCATCACGCATAACAAGACGCGTTTTGAGACGTGGGAACTCTGGTACAAAACCGATGATCAGGATTACCTTGACCGCACGCAGCGTCATTGGGATCACCTCAAAATTGTTGTTGGTGAGGATGTTTGGACGTGGGAAGACATTGCAGCCACTTCGCGTTCATCGTTCTATGAGCGAAACTTCTTTAACGACCGCGAATGCAAAATCCCAGCCTTTCACCACCAAATTCAGAGGCTGATCGACGAGGGCATTGCGCGTGACCTCGCCGGTAGCTAGTCCACCGAGCACGCCCCCGGTTGTTACTGACTTCACATTCTCATTCAACTGCCTTGCTGAAGTACCCATGGAAATCCGCTTGGCAGCGGCCCGGGATGCTGGCTTTGTTGACGTGGGACTCAGTGTTCGTTGGATGAAGCAATGGCTGCAAACCCATGAACTCACCGAGCTCGATCAAATGCTCGAGCAATACGGTGTGCGAATTGCCGAACTTGAGGCTATTCGCGTGATGGGCGAGGAAGTAGATCCACTCGAGGACGTGGCAGCCTTGCTGGCCGAGTATTTGCGACCTGATCGGCTGCAGGCTGTGGGACCATACAGTGGATCGAACGAGGATGCCGCCCTTCGAGCAAGCCGGGTTGCCGACCGATTCGCGCAATGGGACGTTGACGTTGTACTTGAACCATTGCCCTTCACCAATATGAAAACGCCCTCCAACGCAGCGTCAATAATTCACTTCGCGAATCGCGACAACCTCTCAATGTGCCTTGATGTGTGGCATCTGTATCGCATGGGGTTGCCGTTGACCCACCTTGAAGACCTGTGGCCCTATATATCAACACTGCAGCTCAACGACGGAACACTTGCATGCGAATACCCCGAAGACCTGCGCGAGGATTGCCTGCGTAATCGCCGGATACCTGGACTGGGGGAGTTTGACTTGGTGGGACTCATCCGGGAACGAAACGCGCACCGCCCGGATTCAACTTTCTCCATCGAAGTTATTTCAACCGAACTTAAAGCGCAAGACCCATTCCTCACCGCACGCCAAATCGCCGAGGGTCTAGACGCTGTCCTCACAGCCAGCCGCACAGATTCATAAACGATTCACCCACCGAAAGAAGGAAACATGAGCAGCGCCCGCCTTGATGGATTACGAATCCCTGATCGCTTCGACATCGAACAACTAATGTACCGCTATGCCAAGGCAGCTGACATGGCTGACATAGAAACGCAATTGACCGTCTTCCATCCTGATTGCCGGGTGAACTTCAGCGGGGACACTTGGCTTGAGGGTCATGAGGCGTTGCGTGCAGCGTGGGAGAGCGCCTACCGCCGCTACGTACAGACCTCACATGCGGTGACCAATATCTCGATCACTTTCACGGGCACCGACCATGCAAACTCCGAGAGTGTGATCACGGCTTGGCATCGCGATCCCCAAGGTAAGGAATGGACGCTTCATGGTCGATACATCGATACCTGGTACAAAAGTCCAGAGGGTTGGAAGATGAACACTCGGCAGATCATTGCTGCAGGTGCGGTCGGTCGCGACGAATCAACATTGACCATGCTTCAACGCCTTACCCTCAGTGATGGACACTAATGAGTCGACTCGCAGGTAAAGCAGCGGTAGTCACGGGAGGAGCTCGTGGAATCGGTGAAGGAATTGTTCGTCGATTCGTTGCAGAGGGTGCCCGATGCGTTATTGCCGACATCGACCTTGCAGCCGGCGAAAAACTTGTCGCTGAATTAGGTGACTCTGTTGTCTTCGTGCGCACTGACGTCACGCTTGAAAGTGACATCATTTCAGCGATTAATGCATGTATCACCAACTTCGGTGCACTTGACGTGATGATCAACAACGCAGGTGTCGTGGGTGTCACCGGATCGATTGAATCAACCGAGTTGGGTGACTGGGAAGCCACGATCGCGATCCTGCAGACGGGTGTTTTCTTGGGGACCAAGCACGCTTTCGCGGTAATGCGCAAACAGCGATCGGGATCGATTATCAATATTTCGAGCACTGCCGGAGTGCAGGGTGGTCTTGGGGCACATGCATACACGACCGCAAAGCACGGTGTAATCGGACTCACTAAGTCAGTGGCCGTTGAAGCAGCCCCACATCGTGTGCGAGTTAATGCCTTGTGTCCGGGCGCGACACTGTCTTCCCTTACCGCTGGTGTGGTGACAGGTGACCCAGACAACCTCGAGGGAGCCTATGAACGGCTGTCCTCAAAATATGTCGGCGGACGAGCTCCTAAACCCGAAGACATGGCCAACGCTGCACTATTCATGGCCAGCGATGAGTCAGAATTCATGAACGGCGCTGTGCTCGTCATAGATGCAGGGAAAGAAACCCTGTCTGATCGCGCACAAAAGTTTTACCCAATCGAAGCCTAAGGCGAGAGGTGAGTTTCTGGTTCAGGCCTCATGCGGGCGGTAACTAAGATCACTTTCGTCGCGGGCGCCGCGCACAGTGAGTGGGCGCGCGGTGAAGTAACTCTCAGCGGTTGGCTCCGTGCGAGTCCAATCGACAACTTCTGTACGGTGAGTAATGAGCCAACGTCCATCTCGGCGCGCGTACCGATCGACATAACGTCCACAAATAAATCGGTCGAAGTCCTCCGTGGCATGCTGATGAAATGCCTGGAAGTACACCTCACCGGTGGCGGAGTCTTCATCAAGTGCGATGTTGATCTGTCCAAGGAAATGTTGGGTGGTGCGGTAAGCGCCTAAGGTCTTCATTGCCATTTCCGCCATCTCACCTGGGCCGCCGGTGAATGCCCCGTAGTGAGTAGTTGCGTCATCGGCGAAAACCGAATGCAGAAGTGCGGGATCGAGTCGGTCAAGTCCACGCATATATGTGGCAGACAAGGCACGAAGATCGCGCTCGTCGATCAGGTTCCTGACATCTTGTTCCCTCACGGGGCCAAGACGCATTCGAGGTGTCCGAAGCCGCGATCAGCAGGGTCATCCAAGTTGACGCAGGTGGCAAAATTCTCAGCCCACGCATCCGGCCGCTGCCGGAACCAACCACCCGGATCACCAACATTGATCGGGTGCGTTACATCCCAGATCTCACCCTCGTGGTGGTCTTCACCCCGATACACGCCGCGGCCGAGTCGATCGGTGAACCCGTCGTGGTACCCACCGCCCTGCAAGTACACGGGTGAGCTCGCCGGAGTGAGTTCGAAGCGGTCGACGCTTCCATCGGGGCGGGTGAGGTCTACGCGAGTTTGTTCGGCACGCGGTGACCCCTGGATTCGAATGGCACTTGCTTCGGCATCCACGTAGGACCATTGCGGTTGTGTCGGATCTAACGGAATCACGACAGCCTCCAGTGGATCAAAGCTCCCGTCGGCTTGTTGGTGAAACTGCCAGAACATAACGCGATCAGGCATTCTCACCATGGTCCACTGGCGCATGGCGAATCCACGGCGGGGGTCGCGCGAATTATCGGGAGCGATTGCACTAGATGCACCTCCGCCGGTGCGCCCCATGCCCCAGGAATGGTCTCGGACGCCAACCCAGGTGTCCGGATTGACAGTGAAAGTGTGACCTTGAAGTGAAATCTGCCCGGTCACTGAGCAACATTGGTCAAAGTTCGTGCGGTCATAAACTTTTCGCCCACCGGCATAGCGAACAATTCGATCTTCGAGGTAGGGCTCATGTAAACCCTCCCACATGAGGTCGAATGTAATTCCATATTCGTTATCCGTGCATTCCAGTCGCAGAGTTTGGAGCGGTTCAATTATGTGCAGGCTCAGTGGTCCGACACTGATGTCATCGATTCGCGGGCGAAGGCGGCGTGACCAACGCAAATTGTGCTGACGTCCGTCGACCGTCACGCAGGCAAACCCATCCATCACGTCGGTGTTGGGATAGAGCCGGATTGCGGCGAAGAGGGTTACGCCGGTGGCTTCGTCGCCGAGAGTGAAGTAAAAGCCGTCATTCCAATGGACCGAGTCACTTTGGACGCTGTCAAAGGTGCCACCAATCTGATGTCGCGGGTACTCATCCATCTTCGTAAGCGGGCCAGAATTAGTCATATCGGGATGATATCGCAGACCGAATGACTGTGGGACAAAATGTCCTGTAAGGTCGGAGGCATGAAAATTCTTGTATTGGGTGGTGGCACCTTTGTTGGCCGCCGGATGGTCGATTTGCTCATTCAGGAGGGACATCAGGCCACCGTCTTGAATCGTGGAAAGACGTCAGGTGAGTTGCCGCTGGGTGTGGAACGGTTGGTCGGTGACCGGACCAGCACAGAGTCCATGCACGCCGCTCTCGACGGCACCGAGTGGGATGCGGTGATTGATGTCTCCGGTTTCGTCATGGCAGCAGGTGGTGGCGAGTTCGAGGAACTTCTCGCCATGTTGGACGGCCGGGTAGGCGCGTATGTATTCGTTTCATCGATCATGGCCTATGAACCCGGTGGCGTGATGCCATGGCGCGAAACTAACGAGCAAACTAGTGACCCGATCACTACCTACGGTGGCTTCAAGGCCCACGCGGAGCGAGCAATTCTCGAGCGTTTTTCAACCACCGGTTTCCCTGGCTCAATTGCCCGACCGGCCGCAATCTACGGACCTGAAAACAATATCCATGACATGGAGACGGCAATGTTTCTTCGGCTTCGCCGAGG
>JAFMCP010000076.1 GCA_017857705.1 Candidatus Nanopelagicales bacterium | reverse complement strand
GCAAGAGGTTGATCAATAGAGGTGTTCCAAGAATCGAAATCAAAGTCGCTATCGCCCCCGCAATAACGACTAGCCTCATGGAGCTCCCTGCTCTCGATCAGTTCCTAACTCAAGGTTCGCACTAACACTACTTAATGGAAGCTCCAAAACCTCACGAGCCACTCGGTCAAGACCAATTGAGCGTGATGCTTTAACCAAAACAATGTCACCCGACTCCAAATCGTCGGATAGCAATTTCATGACTGCATCGATGTCAGAAACCCATACCGATTCCTCACCCCATGATCCTTCATTTGAAGCCGCCAAGTGCATCACCTTCGTTGCGGCTCCCACGCAGACTAAACGCGAAATGTCTAGTCGCACCGCTAATCTGCCAATTGCGTCGTGGGCGTCCAAGGAGTACTCACCCAATTCCCGCATCTCCCCCAAAATCGCCCATGTACGACGACGAGGCTCCCGAGAACCCAATTGAGCCAAGGTCTTAAGGGCCGCCCGCATCGACTCAGGATTGGCGTTATAGGAGTCATTGATAACGGTTACGCCATTTGCCGCCTCCGTGACTTCCATGCGCCACTTACTGATCACATCTACGTTGCTGAGAAATTCACACGCAATGTGAAAAGGCACTCCCGCAGCAATACTTGCACCGAGTGCCGCCAAAGCATTACTTACGTAGTGCTCACCAACGAGTTTGACATGAACTGTATATGACGCATCCCGATAGGACGCTGTAAAACGGGTTGTTCCATCCGGCTCAACTCTGACATCGCTCGCATAAATGTCACTGCCCTTCGACTCACCAAAAGTTAGGTGTGAGCATTTGAGACCTTCGCTCATCCTTGCGACAAATGCATCATCTTGATTAAGGATTGCGACTCCTGTTATCGGTAGCGAGCGCACCAATTCCGCTTTAGCCACGGCAATATTTTCGATACTGCCGAGCAATTCAATATGCGCCGAGCCAATATTGACAACAACTCCGATATCAGGCACCGCAATGTCAGCCAGAATCTTGATGTGGCCAATCCCGCGCATACCCATTTCTAAGACCAAAAATTGAGTGTGGACATCGGCGCTGAGGATTGTGAGAGGCAGACCAACTTCCGTATTAAATGAACCTGGAGGCGCAACACACTGACCGTACTGTCCTAAAATGCCAGCGATCAAGTCCTTGGTTGAAGTTTTTCCACTCGATCCAGTTACACCGATAACCTGAGCGGTGAGCACATTGGTACGAACCCAGTGAGCAATCTGACCTAAGGCATTCAAAGGGTTAGATACTCGAAGCAGCGAAAGGCCTTCGGGGACGGATTCTGTCCAGTCATTTGAGACAATGGCCAAAGCTGCTCCAGCTACCTCAACATCAGCTAAAAAAATATGTCCATCGACCTTTTCACCAATGAGCGCCACATAAATTCCGCCGTAAATAGGGCTCCGCGAGTCGACGAAGAATCCAGGAACATTGAGGACTTGCTTGCGATCGTAGCCAGTGAGAATTCCACCTGTGATTTCCTCAAGTTGTTGCCCCGTGAACTCAATCATGTGAATCCTCCCTCCCTAACAGTTCGCCAACAACATCAACGTCACTGAATGCAATTGTCCGGCCCATAATCTCCTGACCCCGCTCGTGGCCCTTACCGAGGATTGCCACAACGTCGTTGCCAACGGCCATTTCCAAAGCGTGAGTGATCGCTTCACGTCTGTCGCCTATTTCAACCACAAGGGCGTTTGAGAATTCCTCGACACCCTGAATTATCTGTTTCCGAATTTCGCTTGGATCCTCCGAACGCGGATTGTCATCTGTGACGATAACGATGTCAGACAGGTTGGCACTCACTCGACCCATGGCCACGCGTTTGCTGGCATCTCGATCACCGCCAGCACCCAGAACAGTAATTATTCTCCCTCTGAATTCGTTCTTTAGACCCGTTAAAAACTCTTCGATTGACTCGGGTGAGTGGGCATAGTCCACGAACAACGAGATGTCGCCGCGTTTGCCAACTAACTCACCCCTACCGGGCACGGTTGCCTTACAAATTGCTTCAACCACATTCTTGCCGCGAATACCAACACGGTCGAGAACCGAAAGAGCCAAGGCCGCATTCACAACATTCATTTTTCCTGGAAGCGCCAATGAGTCAAATTGGATTTCACCACGTGGGCCATCGATTTTCCATGAAGGCGTCACAGAATTCTCGTTTGACCGACTGATTTTCCAATCGGGTGATCCCACTGTACCCACAGTTTCATAAGGTATTTTTACCTTGTTGCACAGTTCAATCCCCCAATGGCTATCCGTGCAAATGAGTGCGTATCGTGCAAATTCTTGAGTAAAAAGTCGTGCTTTTGCGAAAAAATACTCAGACATCGAACCGTGGTAATCGAGGTGATCATGTGAGAGGTTAGTAAATGCCACGCAATCGAATTGCAGCCCATCGACTCGATGCTCAGCCACGGCAATGCTGGAAACTTCCATGGCAATGATTTTTACGCCTGCTTCCTTCATCCTGGCGAGTGTGCGAAAAAGATCTGGAGCCTCAGGAGTTGTTCGAGCACTCACGACTTTTTCATCATTAATCAACGTGGCAAGAGTGCCTATCAACCCAGCACTCATGCCAACAGCACGCGCAGCCTGATAGATCATGCTGGTGGTCGTGCTTTTTCCATTGGTCCCAGTGACTCCGATCAAGATCATGTCGGAGGCCGGATCACCATAAACCAATTTGCACAGAGCACCTAGGCAGGCTCTTGGGTCAGGCACTTGGAGTATGGGAACAGAGAGTGAAATATCAATTTTTTCAATGAGTTGGATACCCGCGGAATCGGTGACAATTGCTGATGCTCCGCGCCCGATTGCCTCTTCGACGAAGCGGGCCCCATGCATGGATCGCCCAGGCAACGCTGCGAATAGTTCGCCCGATTTAATTGCTGTGGAATCTAATGAGACACCGGTGACACTGACGTCAGGGTCTCCAGAAAGTCCGGCACCGATAAGTGAAGCAATCTCGACAACCGATGTCGAACTCACATCAACCTCCAAAAGTCAATGCAAGTTTAGGCGCTTTTGAACCTGTTGGCGGAATTTCTAATGCCCCTAGTGCATAACTAGAAACTTTCTTAAAAACTGGAGCTCCCAATTCACCACCGTAACGCCCACTCTGAGGTTGAGATATGAAAACCGCGACAACGAGTTGTGGATTATCTGCCGGCACCATACCAACAAATGAGGCGATGACTTCGTCGTTGTAACCGCCCGTTTTCTCGTCAACAACTTGAGCGGTTCCCGTCTTTCCACCGACACGATATCCCGGTATTTTGGCATTGGTTGCTGTACCGCCTTCACCAACAACACTTTCGAGCATCGCTCTAACTTGGATTGCGGTATCACGTGAAACAACGCGCGTGGTAACTGGTGCTTCTGGTTCTTCAGCACTTCCATCTGCGTGAACGATCTTCTTAACTAAGGAAGGCTCAACACGCAATCCGTCATTAGCAATAGTCGAGAACACGCTTGCTACCTGAACCGCATTCACGCTGAGACCCTGACCGAATGCAATTGTGGGAAAAGAGGTTGGGGACCAGTCTTTATGTTCGGGAACAAATCCACTTGTTTCCCCCGGAAAACCAAGCCCTGTCGGCTGTCCAACACCAAATTTTTTCAAATATTTGGAAAGTTTTTTCCCACCGATTCTTTCAGCAGCCAGAATTGTTCCGATGTTGCTGGACTTTGCCATTACTCCACTGAGCGTTAAATTTAATGTTCCGTGCGGGGTCGAATCACGGAAATCTTTGTCGCCTCGCGGCAAGGAACCGGGAACTTTAAATGGCGTGTAAGGAGTCGCTGCTCCTTCATTGATTACCGCGGCCAGAGTCATTACCTTGCTTGTCGAACCTGGCTCAAACGCGGAAGTCAAAGGCCTGTTATTGAGATTCTTTTGAGTGCTTTGCGTTGGAAAGTTTGGGTCAAAAGTAGGAGCGGTTGCCAAAGCTAAAATTTGCCCACTTTGGGGATCCATCACTACAACGGTTCCATCAATTGCTCCTGAGTTTTGAACAGCCAAAGCGATTTCTTTCTGTGCGAAGTATTGAATATCGCGATCAATGGTGAGCTCTATGTCCACACCAGGTTGCGCATCAACCCTCACGGATGATCCAGTGGGTATTGCTCTACCCCCAGGCCCTCTCTCATAAGTTGATTTTCCTGGCGTACCGCTAAGTTGATCATTAAAGGCATATTCGTATCCGCCAAGTCCAGACCCTTCTGCGCCCACAAATCCAATGACGTTTGCCGCAAGATCCCCTGAAGGGTAAATACGCCGAGACGTATTTTCACTGAACACTCCGGGCAGGCGCAATGCTGAGATCTGCTCCCAAGTTTGTGGGGTAACTTCTTTGGCTAGGTACATGAAGCGTCGATCTCCCGTAAGACGTTTCGCCAAAATGTCGGCGTCTGCACCCAAAATTGGAGACAACGCTTGCGCTACCATAACCGGATCTGTGACCATTGTTTGGTCAGCCGTCACATTCTTGGCATCAACGGTTATAGCTAGCGGTTCACCTGATGAATCCAAAATCGATCCACGTTCAGCTGGTAACTCAATGGTCTTCAGCCTTTGATCTAACGCAGCTGATGCGAGCTTGTCACCTTGAACAGCCTGAAGATCAATAAGCCGGCCAGCAAAAATCATCAGAATAAGGGTTGAAACCACAATGAGAGCGGTTCCTCGTTTGCGGGTGTTGCCTAAGTTGATTCGAGCTGCACCATAATTGCTGAAATTGCTTCCATCTCTCCTCGCGCTCACGGATGCTCACCTCTTGGAGTCACTTGCTACCTATCCGACCGGGTTTGAATTGAGTGAGAGATCTTCGGATATCACTTGTGAGTCAATTAATGTCGGCTCTGACCATTCACCGGTTGACCGTTGCGCATCCGCTGTCGCTGGATCGTAGTTTTCCCCAAAAGCGGGTGGTAATCCTGAGCGCGTGGAATCCTCGGCCGCTTCACCCACTGTTGCATCTGCAGGTGTCGAAACGCGAACACCTGGGGCAGGTTTGGGCTTACCTAGCACTTTGCCGCTGGGAATTTTAATAAACGCAGGTGTCGAACTTGGAACCATTCCCAGACTTCGCGCCTTCTCTTCTAGGACAGTAGGTGCTGCCAGTGCTGAAACACTCTCAATCAAGGTCGCTTCAGTCCGACTGAGCTCATTCTGAGTGGACCTTAATTCGCTCAATGTGAATGCACCTTGCGCCAACGTTGTGTTGATGAGCAGCATGCCGATAAAGCCAATGCCTAAAATACTTGCTAGCAGCACTACGAACACGCCTCGGCTAGCCTTACGTACTCGAATCGGTGCTACCAAGCGCAAGTTCTCACGTGTGCGTCTGCGCACTCCGCGTGTTGCGTACTCGGTAACAGCTTCACTTGACCGATTAAGTGAATGGTCTAATTGCGGGGCAGCGCTCATGCGGCAACTCTTTCTTGCTTTTCGGAAAGGCCTTGAATGCGAATGCGCTCTGCTGCCCGAAGTCGAACTGAAGCCGCACGAGGATTTAGTTGAATCTCCTGCTCCGTTGCCTTTTCGGAACTCCGCGTCAACAGCTTCAACTCTGGCTTGGCTGAATCTGGGATGATCGGCAAGTCGTGAGGAACATTTGCAAGGCTCCGTTCGCTGAATACTCGCTTCACAATTTTGTCTTCCAGGGATTGGTAGGACATTGCCACGATTCGGCCACCCAGGGTTAGTGAATCGATGGCACGTGGGATTGCACGCTCAAGAACGGCAAGTTCGGAATTCACTTCAACTCGTAAAGCTTGGAAGGTTCGCTTTGCAGGGTTGCCACCAGTACGGCGCGCGGCTGCCGGAATCGCATCTCGAATTAAGTCAACGAGACGTGCCGAGTTATTAAATGCCTCGATTTTGCGTTCACGGACAACCCGTTCTACGATTCGGGTGGCGAATTTCTCATCACCGTAACTACGCAAAATTCGTACTAATTGACCGGGCTCGTAAGTGTTCAACACTTCTGCCGCAGTAATCCCGCAGGTTTGGTCCATTCGCATGTCAAGAAATGTGTCCACAGAATAAGAAAATCCGCGCTCTGGTTGATCGAGTTGCATGCTGGAAACTCCGAGGTCAAACAAAATTCCCTGCACACCGGAAATATTGTTCTCAGAAAGCACCTTGGGTATTTGATCGTAAACTGCGTGAACAAGGATGACTCTAGGTCCAAATGGTGCCAGTCTTTGGGTCGAAAGTTCAATTGCACTGAGATCCCGGTCAAGTCCGATCACGGTGAGTTCAGGAAAGGCGTTAAGAGCCAGTTCGCTATGCCCCCCGTGCCCCAAGGTTGCATCAATAAGTACGGCATTCGGTTGATCAAGTGCCGGAGCCAACAACGCCAAAACCCTGTCCGCAAGGACGGGAGTGTGACGGGGCTGAATTGACATGTGAGTTAGCCCCAAGACCCTACGAGAATTGACAAGAAATAAACAAGGCTGCCGGTGGCAATTCCTGCGGCAGTAATTGCTGCCGCGGTGCGAACTCCACTAGGAATCAGATCAGCCTGATTGTGAAGGTACTCATTGATGGTGCTCATAACTGCTTCTTTCCCTCGTGGAACACGATTCGCGGTCGGGTTCAATCCAGTTTTGTTGATGAGGTGCTGTGCTTGGCGCAATCAGGTCTCCGCCCGCTATCACCTGCTCTCGCCAAAGCTTTTTCCTTTTAGCGGGCCCTGACATCGGGGAAGTGACGTCAGGATCAAAGAGCGGGTGGAGACCTCATCGGCCAAGCCGAATTAAAAAATTCCTGGTATTACCTCCTCGCTCAAAGCAGAAAATCCTGCTTCTTGACCCGTGAGATATTCACCCCACGCTGTGGCATTCCAAATCTCAAGAGTGCTTCCATTGCCAACAACGACGACGTCGCGGTCTAAATCCGCATAGGAACGAAGCTCTGATGGAATCATGACTCGGCCTTGGCGATCGGGAATCTCGTCGACCGCTCCCGAAAACAAAACTCGAAGATAAGCACGAACGCTCGAATCAGACCGTGAGGCCACACTCAGGCGCTCGGCATAGGTGGCGAACTCTGAACTCGGCCACACAACAATGGACCGCTCCTGACCGCGGGTGAAAACTAGTCCTGCCGCCAACCCCTCCCGGTATTTGGCCGGAAGGACCAATCGGCCCTTTTCATCAAGTCGCGGAGATTGGGTACCCAGAAACATGTGCCCCACCTCTCACTTTGACCTCAAAAGTCACCCGGGTAACTCCCAGTGCCGCCACAATACTCCATTTTCCTCCACAGTCAACCCTTAGGTGTCTATTTCTGCGGAAAATCCTCCATTTAATTTCAGTGCGTGACGCAGGTCCTCCGTGTCGGCCCGCATGATCGGAACTGGGTCCTCACACCCTTAGGGTGAGAACGTGCTCACACAAAAAGGCCTTCTGATCGGGATTGCGATCCTGACTTCCGTAAGCGGTTGCACATCAGCAGATAGGACTTCTACTGCTTCCTCGACCAGTTCGACTGTGGCTACGGCAACACCGAGCACTTCAGCCAGCCCATCACAAAGCACGTCAACAAGCCCAACACCTGACCCAACACCTAGCCCAACACCTAGTTTGACCCTGACTCACACGCTTCACCCGCTAACCGGGTTGCCTTATGTCAAGTTGCCTCGCCCAGCCGCATTCGCC
>JAFMCP010000010.1 GCA_017857705.1 Candidatus Nanopelagicales bacterium | reverse complement strand
TTTTGGATTGATCAAGATGGAGACCTGCGGGTTCGCTCAGGTGTCTTGATCCGCAATGAACGGCGTGTTCAACTCTCCCGCATTCAGGCTGTGGATGTGGTTCAACCACTCATAGCCCGAATTTTTTCAATGGCAGTTCTCGTTGTTGAAGTAGCAGGGCAAAAAGATTCACGGGTTACATTCCGATTTCTTTCACTCACCGATGCAACGGAAATTCGTCAAACACTTCTCAATCTGGCGGCCGGAGCAGAAGCTGAGTCTGCGGAAACCGATTCACCAATTCTTTTTCGACTACCCGGTCGCGACTTAGCCCTTGGCCTTCTCCTGCGTACATCAACCGTATTGCTGTTCACGGTAACAATCTCTATCCTGATCTTCAGTTATCTCTCGGAGGGCTGGGCCGGAATCACATTCGCTCTCGTGACCGGTGGTGTTCCCTTTCTGATCGTGATCGTTGAGTTCATTACCTACTACGGATTCACTGTTTATGATTCCCCCGACGGTCTACGACTGCGTTATGGACTTCTGAAGACTGAAAACAGAACTGTTCCCGAGGGTAGGGTTCAGGCGATTGACTTCATCGAACCGTGGTTGTGGCGGAGTCATTCCTGGACGCGAGTCACCATCAATATTGCCGGCGTCGGCTCTACTTCCCAAGGATCCTCAGGAAAAAACAAGGAAACATTGTTACTGCCCGTTGCCACCCGCTCCGCAGCGGAAGCAATTGTGGCTCGGGTACTCCCAAAAATTGATATCGCAGAGATTGAATGGAAGGTTGCTCCCCGTCGCGCTGTGAAACGCTCACCAATTCAATGGAGCAATCTGGCAATGGGGTGGTCTGCAAACTCATTTGCGGCCCGCCGCGGAAGAATTACCCGACACCTCATGGTCATTCCACATGCTCGTACGCAATCGGTTCACATGACTCAGGGACCGTGGGAACGAGCACTAAAACTCGCCTCACTTCATGTCGACACCACGCCCGGTCCAGTGAGTGTGGTTGCCCTGCATCTCGACGTTGATGAAGTACGTGAAGCGTTATACGGTCAAGTCGGTCGCGTTCATCAGGGCGGCGGAATTTGACCGACCACTTTTATGTTGCCGTTTTTGTCGGCGCGGACAATCACCGCACCTCCTGAACTGGGAGCAATCCTGGTCAGGTCAATGATGTTGGCTTGGTGCCCAACCAAGACTAGAACACCCGACTTCCCCCGGTGATTGCGAATAATTCGCTCTGTCTGTCGCTTTTTGCGATCTACTATTTGTTGTGAAGCAGTGAAGACCGAATCAAGGGCTGAGTTTGAACGCGCGGTCCCAAGTCCGAGAAGTTTCGCGGTGTCAACCGCCCGACACCATCGACTTGATAACACCGCTGCAATGGGCACCCCCTGCCCCCGGAACTCCCGACCGATTGAGCGAGCCTGTGACCGACCTTCTGCAGAAAGATTTCGCTGAGTACTGCATTTTCCCAACGTGAAGCCTGGTGGATCGCCGCCACCCGGTGCAATCGCATGTCGCATCAAGACCACTAAGCCAGGGTCCTCACGTAGTTGCGACCAGAGACTCTGGGCATTGGCAGAACCAATGAATGGCCCACCCAGCCCGAAGAGTGCTGCCACCACGACCGCGATCAACCACTTCATAGCCCTTTCGTACCAGCGCGTTGGCTATTTGTCGAGTGGACGTGTGTTCACAGATTTGTGAGATGCTGGCTCAAGTCCATTTCACCAAAAAAACCTTGTGACGCCGGAAAATCCTCACCCAATAACTCACAGCGAATTCACAGGATTAACCCAGTGAATTCCCAATCAAGGTTGGCATGCTCTATTCCAAGAGATCATTCAATTAATTTCATAAACACAAGGAGTCATCATGAAAAAGTCATCTAAATGGATCACCGGTGCAGCACTTGGCGCGGGTTCACTCGCCCTCATCCTTGGATCCGTTGGAGTTGCGCAGGCGCACAACGCCTCGGGAGAGTCGTCGCAGGGTGAAGGCAAGCGAGGCGGGCCACAAAGTTCCCTCATTGCTGAAGGAACTATCACTCAAGCACAGGCAGATGCTGTACGAACAGCCATGAAAGAAGCACATGAAGCTGCTGAAACTGCCGCACTCGCCCAACTTGTTCAGGACGGAACCTTTACTCAAGCTCAGGCAGATGCTGTAGCGGCTGTTGAATCAAAGGGTGGCAAAGGCGCACTTATCGCAGACGGCACCGTAACTCGAGATCAATTGCAAGCCCTACGCGAGGCAATGCAAGCAACCCAAGAGGTCACTAAGACTGAAATTCTTGAAGAGTTAGTTGCAAACGGCACCCTCACCCAAAGCCAATCTGATGCCATTGCAGCAGCCAAAGCTCAAGGTGGTCCAGGTATGAAAGGCCACGGTGGCAAGGGCATGAAGGGCCAAGGTCGCAACGCCTGATTATTTCAGCGATACAGTGCGGAGTGAGCCATCACGGTTCACTCCGCATTTGTCTTATTGTTGAACCGCGAGCGTGAAGTTCGCGAGATAACCAGATAGGGAAATGATAAACATGGAAGCACCCCGCATTTTAGTTGTCGACGATGAAGCGGGCGTGCGCGATTTAATTGTTGACGCTTTAAGTCTGGCATCTATTTCAAGCATCACGGCAACCCACGGGATGGAAGCCATGGTCAAGATTAGAAATGAATCAATCGACCTCGTTATTCTGGACATCAACATGCCAATCATGGATGGCTATGAAGTTCTACAGAAAATGCGTGATTCCGGAATTACTCTGCCGGTCATCGTTCTTACCGCCCGGATGGATCGAGAAGACACCAAGCGCGCATTCGAATTGGGGGCAGATGACTTCGTTCGAAAGCCGTTTGGAATTGAGGAACTCACCCTTCGGGTCCAAGCTGTTCTTCGACGTTTCAAGGGCCAAGCACCCATCGATTCCTTAATGAGATCTGGTGAGATCACAATGGATGTTGAACGCCATGAAGTTTCCTTAGGAAATACCTCCATTGATGTGTCTCCAACTGAATTCAGACTCCTCCAGGTTTTCCTCGATAACCCAGGTCGCGTCATGAGTAAAGATCAACTTCTCGCTCAAGTGTGGGGCGTCGACAACTACGCGGATCCAAATGTTGTGGAAACTTACGTTTCGTATTTGCGCAAGAAGTTTGGAACCGGTCTGCCACTTCGCACGGTAAGAGGGGTTGGTTATCAACTCACCGAGCAGGTTATTCCATGACACTGCGTTGGCGTATAACCATTCTTACCGCTGTCATGATTGCAATTGCGTCCTCAGTGATCGGATTGGCCAGTTACCTGAACGTCTCTCAAGCACAGATGACCTCAATCGACTCAAGTCTTCAGAACTCACTTGGATCCAATCCAAAGCGCGTTCTCGAACGAGCGTTGCCGCGAGGAGGCAACCCCAACGACTTTTATTCAGCCGTTGCTATTGGAGTTATTGACTCCGCAGGAACCGTAGCCGTACTGCGTCCAGCAGGAACCCAAGGAAACCCAGAAGAATTCCCCACCCTGCCCGTGGAAGAAATTCAGTCTGACTCCAACCAAGCAATTTCCTTCACGGATGTATCAACAGGTGAGTCTTATCGGTTGCTAGCTCGACCGGCTGGTCGTGATTTCCTTGTCATTGCAGTCACATCACTTGCTGACTTTCGCACGACCATGAACCAGATTTTGTTCAGTACCATCTTGTTTGTCCTTGGAGTAACGATTCTCGGTGCCTTGGCTTCCTGGCTAATCGTTCGCAAGTTTTTTGCGCCAGTGGAATCCATGATTGCATCAGCGAGCGCAATTGCCCAAGGTGATATTTCCCAAAGAGTGCCAAATGCCCCGGCCGGAACAGAACTCGGTGACCTTTCGGTCTCCCTGAATACCATGATCAACTCGTTAACCGAATCCATCACTCGTGTTGAGACTTCAGAACAGACTTTGCGCAACTTCATCTCTGATGCATCACACGAAATTCGAACGCCGCTCACTGTTATCCGTGGTTATATCGAGATTTTGAGAGCAGAGAGTAGTGGTGCCTCAGAGCGGGATATCCGCGCTATCGGGCGAATAGATTCTGAATCACAACGCCTCGAGCGTCTCGTCACTAGTTTGTTAGAACTTGATACACAGCAATCTAGTTCGATTATGCAAACGACATTTAGGCTCGATGAACTCATTGCACTTCATTTCGCCGATTTGGAATCAATTTCCCCCAGACCGATCACCTACCAACTCGAAGAGCTAACAATTGAGGGTGATCCAAGTGCGTGGGAGCAACTCCTAAGAAACATTGTTCAGAACATCAGTCGTTACACACCGGCACAATCAGAGGTCGGTGTCGAACTTCGGTCCATCCATGTTAATAACCAAAACTGGGTTGAGTTTGTGGTCAATGATTGTGGGCCAGGGATACCTGTGGAAAAAAGAACCGAAGTGTTTTCCCGTTTTTCCCGATTGGATCCATCACGATCAACGCAATCCGGTGGCTTTGGCCTCGGCATGAGTATTGTCAAAGCAGTCGTTGATGCACACTTTGGATTAATTGAACTAGGCGAGAGCCCTTGTGGAGGATTACAAATTCGGATCCAAGTTCCGCAACAGAATGTTTAAGGGTTTTTCGGGGCGTAGTTGCGGTACTAAATCGCAAGGAACACGCCTACAGTACGAAGCCCGCTAAGGCCATTCAGATAGTCAAGATCCATTTATCTCTGTTTGACACCGTACAAAGAAAAATTCTTGAGAGTTACATTGAGTGGTGAACTGTGAGGAAACAAAGACTTTGCATGAGTGTGAACAACGAGCAAGCGGAGGCAAGCAGACTAGTTCGGCATCTCGCGGAAGAGACAGTCGGTGTCTTCTTCCCCTTTCATGGCTAGTGGCCATATTTGCGAGCACTTCGGGAAGTACATCGATCCGTCAGTTTTTGAAAGTCGGCCACTCACTGTCCCTTTGCCAGTCGCTAACGCGCCCCCCGGCATAACGATGGTGACCCGATAACTGCCCTTTGATTGAGCTCCGAGCGCCAGTCCAACCTTGACCGACTTGGTCTTGCGACCATCGCGATGCCGAAACTTCAATGTGCCCTGATAGGCATTGTTGCCAACACCGGCCTTCTTAAGATTCATTTCATATCCGATTCGGTTTTGGGTGAGTGACAAGGTTTTCCATTGACCGCCGAGATCAGGTGGGGAGTTTCGCAAGGGTGAGGCATGCGCTGTTACTCCAGACGTCAGCATCATGCAAACAAATGCAGTGGTTATTGCTTTTCGAAACATGGTAAACCTCCATTGAGTCCTGTTTATGTAACAGGTCTGCGATTAATGTGACTGGCTGGGCTGCTTGGACCCACGCCCGCGAATTACTCCTACTTCGTATGAAGACAATGCAATCAATGTGATTGCAACCAGAGGCAGTACGAACCAGAGCATCACATTAGTGAAACCACCTGCGGCGTCATGCTGTGTTGAATTGAGAACAAGGAAAAGAGTGTAAGCGATATAAAGGCCCACAAACAGTGCACCTTCCCAACGGGCAACAATGAATCCTGTAAAAGCGATAGGCAACAAGGCAACGGCAGCGGCAAGCATGAGTGGAATGTCTATTGCGATTGCTGCTTCTGGAACCGGAATTCCATCACCGAAAATAATCGCGGGTATTCCAAGAACCATTCCGATATTGAAAATATTACTTCCAACAATATTTCCCACGGCCATGTCTGTTTCACCCTTGCGCAATGCGATGAGTGAGGTTGCTAATTCTGGCAACGAAGTGCCAATTGCCACAACGGTGAGTCCAATCACCAAGCTACTAACACCGAAAGCTGTGGCGATGCTGGCAGCACCTGTCACGAGAAGTTGCGCACCTCCTACGAGTAAACCAATACCTACAAGGAGCAGCAAAGCAGCTAGCCACAGTGGGACGGGTTTGGCGTTGAGTGGCAGCGCGTCAAGTTGTACTGCCGGATCGATTTCTTCTTTTCGTCCCACCACAATGCTGATCACTGTGTGAACCACGAGAACAGTCAAAAGCAGGATTCCATCAAAAAGGCTGATTTGTCCGTCAAGACTCACAACGAGGAGGGCGACAGACAAGCCAACCATCACAGGGATGTCGACTCGGACCAGTTGCCTTTTGATCACAAGTGGGCTAATCAATGCCGAAATCCCCAGAATCAGCAGAATATTGGCGATATTGCTGCCCACCACATTGCCCACCGCAAGATCTGGTACTCCACCAAGGACCGAACCAATGGTCACTGCCAACTCCGGAGCGGATGTCGCAGCCGAAACGACAACAAGGCCAATTACTAGGGGTGAAATTCCCACACGAACCGCAAGGGTGGAGGCACCGCGCACAAGTGCTTCACCACCGCCGACAAGAAGTACGAGGCCCGCAACGACGAAGAGAATGTCAACAACGCTCACTGCCGAATTCTACTTAAATTTTTGAATCTCTGTTTTCTCGGTCCGATTCGTCCTTCGTTGAAAGATTCATTTCCACGTTCGACTTCGTGGTGCCCTAGGTGACATGATGTGGCGATGAGGGTCGTTACGTCATTCGTGGATCCGTCCTTGCCCCAGCTATTCCTTGAGTTTGGTTTGCTACTGGTTGGTTTGGGGATCATTGCACGATTGGCTCAACGCTTTGGCTTTTCTGCCGTCCCGTTCTACCTACTCGCAGGCCTACTCATGGGTGATGGTGGATTTTATGGAATTGACCCTCGAGGGATTTTAGTTCCAACCTTGGCGGAACTTGGTGTCGTACTCCTACTACTTTTACTCGGGCTCGAATACTCGGGAACACAACTTGTTGAAACAGCGCGGAGGCAATCGCGTTCGGGCGTTATTGACTTAGTTTTGAATGCAACTCCCGGTGTTGCCATGGCACTAATCCTTGGCTGGGGACCTGCCGGAGCACTGGCATTAGGCGGCGTTACCTACATTTCCTCCTCGGGAATCGTCTCGCAAGTTGTCCGTGATTTACGGTGGCGACGTAACCCAGAAACACGCCCCGTGGTCAGTATTCTTGTACTTGAAGACTTAGTTATGGCTCCCTATCTGCCTATCCTCACGGTTGTTTTGACTGGTGCAGGGTTGGTAAGTGGGCTGGTTTCAACGGGAGTTGCATTGACCGTTGTGGCTGTCGTAATTCTGATCGCAGTCCGTCGCGAGGGTCACACTCAACGGTTCATAAAATCCTCTGACCCGGTGGGCGTGCTTCTCGTGGTATTCGGTGCCGCAGTTGCCGCTGCGGGGCTGGCAGGTTTAGTTTCGTTTTCGCCCGCAGTAGCCGCCTTCCTCGTCGGGTTACTACTCACCGGCGAAGTTGCCGAAGTCGCTCGCCGAAGACTTGACCCCTTGCGTGAATTACTTGCTGCCGTTTTCTTTGCCTACTTTGGCTTGTCAACGAACCCAGCGGATTTACCTGCAGTAATCCTGCCCGCGCTTGTGTTGGCGATCATCACTATTGCTACAAAGTTTGTTACCGGATGGTACGCGAGCAATACGGTTGACGGAGGCACGATCTCCAAGCTTCGGGCGGGGGCGCTACTCAGTGCCCGCGGTGAATTCAGTGTTGTAATCGCAGGAATTGCTGCTGTATCCACAATTCTCCCCGGGGAGTTTCAAGCATTTGTCGCCGCCTATGTATTGATCACGGCGGGCATAGCTCCGATCTTGGCACGTTACGCCGAACCGGTTGGCTGGTGGTGGGATCAGCGACCTCGATCGAGAAAGTAAGGGGCCAGGCCGAGTCCCTTTGGGTTTAGGGGTCGTGCAATAGTGCCAGTACGGTCAGATGTGATTCACACTTCTCACCAAGAGAGGTCAAACATGTCACGGCGCAGCATCACTTCACTGACAGCACTTTTCATCGCGGCTGCATCAACATTGACAGTCACCACGTTGGCAGTCACCACGTTGGCAGTCGCTGCACCCTCAATTAGTTCCCCCAAAATTCTTAGTGCCGATTGGGGCTTGAACAATGCCAATGCGTGTCCAACCGGTGAAAAAGGTTTGGACAACATTCCCGTGACATTTAATTGGTTTATCAATCCGGCCACAATCGCCGTTACCGATTTTGTTATCACCCGAACCGATGGCACCACGGTCAACCCCACATGTGCACTTCAGTACCCGCCCAATGAGCCAAATGAAATCCAAACTGTGAACTTAATTGGCAACTTTGGCGACCCGGCTGCTGTTCGACCGCAGACAGTCACGGTTGTGGGTGAACTCCAAGGTCGGCCACCGCGTACCTCGACCTGGCAACCAATAACCCCGGGACTTACCAAAACTATCGTGCAGATTGAAGCAGGCCCGGAAATCTCTGACGCTTGGCGGTTGAAGCCTTCCATGCTTCAAGGGGATAAGAATGCCTGCACTGTTGGTAGCACCTTCATTCGCGTTGTCTGGTCCAACGGCATGACCGGCTATCCAGGTGGTACCGAAATCGGGGAGGCAGCCGTAAACTCTTATCGCGCGCTGTTCACACTGCCTAATGGCAAAGTGATTAATGTTCGCCCACTTGCCGTAGCCGACCTAGCTGATCACAGCACCACCGCGATGGATGACAACATGCATGATTTGTGCCTGCCAAAGGTGCCTGCCCGTGCAATTCTGAGTGAAGTGAGAATCGGCGGTAACTTCCTTCAGGATCCCAATGGTGATCCAAACTTGGTTCAGCGATTTAAGGTTCACGCTCGCTAAGAAACCCACAAAAGCCAGAAATGCGCCGAGCCAGCAGCCGACCGTGAAGTTCTAGGCGCCCCTACGTGAGTCTCCGTGATCACGTTTCGGGTGCATTCCCACAAAATCTTGACCGATCCGTAGGAGTTGTGGATCGGTGAGGTCGCTGATGTCACAGCGCACTTCACCAAGAATATTTGCGGCTACATCAGAGAAGTGTTTTTCGGCATAAGCTGCGAAATGGTGTCCTGCATTTGCTTTACCGGTCCCATTGGTCAGCAAAATAATTCCATTTGCCTCATGCAGGGATTCACACAATAATTTCCAATACGCATCATTATCGGCTTCATAGGTGCCATCTGGGTTGCCTGCACGGTGGTACACGTTGTGATAATAATTTTTTGGATCTTCCGCTGTTACCGTCTCTGGTCGATCGTGTGAATCCTGATCGAGTGCAAAGATTCTCGTGTGGTGAAAATCGATTACAGCAATGGCTATCTTGCCACGAAGGATGACCACATCCGTTTTGTTTTCCATGTTAAATCTCCTGACCCTTGGGGCGAGGATTAAAGCCTGCATTTTTGAGCATCCGGCGAAGGTCAACAACCATTTGGGTATCGATGTCCTTGCCATGCGGACGGTCAAAAACTTCGGTTTCCTCACCGAGAGTGACGGTGAACTTTCCGTCGTGCTTCTCTTCGACGGTTCCTGCTGCCTCTAGGAGGTGAAGCACGTCAGCCCAGCGAATGTTGTGGCTCACTGGGTGGGAGTAGATAACCGAGAGGGTGTCTAGGTGGTGATTATTCAAGTGTGTGGGGTTCTCCCCCGTAGCTTCAGCCATTCCCTAACCTTGCCATGCCGTTGGGTTGCGTTGCCACTGAGGGTTGGTCAAATTAGAAATAGAGTTCACAAAATATAGGACACCTTTAGCCTCAACCTTTCCGATTAGTCTTGGGCGGTGGAAATGATTGTGCCCAGTGTCGAATATGTCCCTTCATATTTGCGCTCGCTCGAATCTGGATGGACGTTTGATGCCTTTTTTGCTGGAGGTGTTGAGAACGCTTTCCATCTTGCGAGGAATTCACCCGATATTTTGGTGCAGACTATGAATGGGGACACCCCAAGGACAGTGACCCTTCCCAGCGGTGATCCGGTGCCACGATTGCCCTCTGTCATGCGTTGGATGTGGGACGGCGAATTTGCTGGCAGTATCAATGTGCGCTGGCAAAATAACACGATAGAACTCCCAACCTACGTCCTTGGGCACATCGGGTACGGGGTTGTGTCTGATCGTCAGGGTCGGGGATATGCAACATCTGCGCTTGCGCAGACGCTGCCACTTGCTTGGGATGTGGGCTTGCCTTTTGTTGAACTTACGACCACTTTGGACAACCTTGCTTCCCAAAAAGTCATTTCCAACAATGGGGGTGTCTTGGTGGAAGAGTTCACAGCCCCCCGTGAACAGGGTTCACACCAGATGCTTCGTTGGAGAATTGATCCGGCAAGTTAATCAAGTTCAGCCACCGAAAATTTTGGCAAAGAATCCCTTGTTCGCGCGTGCAGCCGCTTTGTCCGCCGCCGTGCATGCGCATCGTTGATTCTTAGGGATGCCGCGAAGCACTTCATTCTTATGGTTTCCGCAACCAGCCCAGGTTGCCTTCTTGCAGGTTTTGCAGCTCACTTGACGACACATTGAGAAATTACCTTTCGGGTTGACCAGCTCGAATCGTGATCATACCCCCAGGGGTATAATTTGCCAAGTGGATTCCTTTTATCGACTCATTACCGCGTCGCTTAACCGCGTCGGGGTTTTCAGTTCAGGGGTGTCCGGCTCCAATTCTGATCCGGGTTATGGTGTTACCGTCATGAAATTTGTAGCAAGCGTTGCGACTGTTCTACTCGTGCTGGCTGCCTCAGTGCCCATGGCAGTGTCCACGGCAGTGTCCACGGCAGTGCCCACGGCAGTGCCCATGGGAGTGCCGGCGGCTCAGGCTGCTCCCCCTAATTCATTTCAAACACGCTATCTCGATATTCCCATTCAAGAAACCGGGGTTGTAGATGTTGTGGCCGACGGCGACACATTTCGTTTTATTGAAGATGGAACATCAGATTTTGTGACTGTTCGGCTTTTAGGAGTTAACACTCCCGAAATTCGTGGGTTTAATAATGTGCACCGGGATGCCGATATGTGTGGAGGCGCAGAGGCAACCGAGGTCTTGAAGTCTGTTTTGCGGCCTGGCTCTCGAGTGCAGTTGCGTTCACTCAGTAAGGAGTCAGAGAATCGCGGCCGGATCCAACGTTACGCATTTGCCTGGAATCCGCTCACTGAACAGTACGACATTGATGTCCAAGCGATCATTGCCCAGTCCGGCCTGGCCATGTGGTTCACCGTCAAGAATGAGTCCTCACTGTCTTACCAGTATCGTGTCATGATCGCGCAAACCCAACTCGAAAATCGAGGGATTTGGAATCCAAAATATTGCGGGCCACTTGAACAACCGGATGCCAATATCAGCGTGATCGTCAATTGGGATGCCCCAGGAAATGATAATGAAAACATCAATGGGGAATTCATTACTGTTCGCAATATTGGTGATCAAGACGTTGACCTCACAGGATGGTTACTACGGGACTCAAGTTTGACATCTTGGTTTTACTTTCCCGGTGGATCGGTGCTGGCACCAAATGACTTTCGAGTGGTGCATGCCGGTGTTGGCGTTAATGGCACACCTAAACCACGTGACCTCTACATGAACTCCGAAACAGCGCTATTCCCCAACATTGCACCTAAATTATTCCTTGGAGATGGCGCCTACTTGTTGGATCGCAACACTGCAATGCGAAATTACTACGAGTATCCGTGCGTCCTTGATTGTTCAGATCCCTTGCAGGGCGTGTTGCGGATAACAAAAGTCAATGCGGTCTCCACTGCAAAGTCAATGGCCGCGCGTGCGAATCAGGAATATATAAGAATCAAAAATGATGGCCTTGATCCTGTTTTGCTTGATGGCTACTACCTCCGGCGGGGTGTCTCCACTTACCCGTTCCTGGTTAACTCGGTAATCAAACCCGGCAAGATTCTCACTGTTCGAATTGGAAAAGGAACTCCAACTCGTTCTACACAGTATTGGGGTAGAGATTCAACGCTATTGCGCGATAAAGGGGACCGAGTTGCTCTCATGTCCAATCGAAATGTGACGATTACTGCAAAGGCTTGGGGAGACTATTAACTACTTTTTTCTTTGTGCCTTTTTTGCAGCGCGTTCTGTTCGCACTTTGACTTCGATTTCCTCAGCCTCTTCAAGCGTGGGTGCGCCTCCACCAAAACGAGCCGGGATCCACGGGGCGCCTTCCGCTTTATCGGGGTACCGTTCAATCGCTTGAGCTAATAAGTCTCGTAGTGATTCACGCAATCGGTCATTAGCAACTTCTGCGTCACCGGAGATGTCAAGTGGTTTTCCCACCATAATCACAATTGGACGTCCACGAGTTAAGTCTTTACCCGCATAGGAGAGCACGCGGTGTCCCCCAAAAATTATCATGGGTAGCACAGGCACTTTGGCCACTCGCGCCATTCGAATCGTCCCGCTCTTGACATCTTTAATATCCAAAGATCTGCTCATTGTGGCCTCGGGGAATACCCCCACAATTTCACCTTTTTTTAAGTCAGCAACCGCATCGCGAAACGCTTGGGAACCAGCATCACGATCCACGGGAATGTGTTTCATGCCACGCATGAGCGGGCCAGCAATTTTGTGTTTGAAAATAGAATCCTTCGCCATAAAACGAACCAGCCTGCGTCCACGCATGTGAGCGGGAATTCCACCTAGGGCAAAATCCAAGTAGCTTGTGTGGTTGATTGCGAGCAGCACACCACCGGAGGTGGGAATGTTTTCCTCACCAACAATATCGATCTTGAGACCCAGCCCGGCAAAAGCGCCTTTGGCTATCAGAACTATTGATTGATAGAACGGTTCGGCCACGTCCCAACACTACCTCCCCCAAGCAAACCTGCCCTCAAACAAACCTGCCCTCAAACAAAAACGACAGTCGAAGGACTAAATACCGTCTCCGATGCGAGCACCATTCTTTTCCAGCAGTAGACGCACTTCAGAGGATCGGTAGCGGCGATGGCCTCCGAGGGTGCGAATGCTGGTCAACTTTCCGGCTTTTGCCCAGCGGGTAACGGTCTTGGGGTCCACTCGGAAAAGGGACGCGACCTCGCCGGGCGTCATCAAGTGTTCCGTTTCAGGAATCTGATTTACGCGGGCAGCTTGGGCATTATTGGTTAGCGCACTCGAAACAGGCTGCTGAGCAGAACTGCCGAATGGTCGTGGGTTAAGCGAGTTCACTCTTGTTACAACTCCCCTCGTCGTATTCATGACGTAAATCGGGGTAAAAATTGAACACCCCCGCGCATGATGATAACGGTAGCCCTCTTCGCTGAATATGCAAGCCTAAACGAGTTCCCCATGTCACCCCTTGCCAAAACTAGGGGGACTACCCTGCATGCATGGCAACCACCACCGATCCATGGGCCGAGTTTTCCGACCACGAAGAGGTGGTGATTAGCCAAGACCCCGATACCGGTTTACGCGCCGTCATTGCAATTCACTCCACCAAATTAGGGCCAGCTTTAGGTGGTACCCGGATGGCCCTTTATTCGGAGCACCCGAGTCCTTACGCTGCGGCCTATTCGGATGCTCTTCGACTTTCTCGCGCAATGACATTAAAAAATGCGCTCGCCGGACTCAATCACGGGGGCGGTAAGGCCGTTCTGATCGCTGATCCGGCGAACAAGTCGCGCCAGGAATTGCTTAACTATGGACTCCTAATTGAGTCATTGGGAGGGAAATATGTCACTGCGGGTGATGTAGGAATGCAGGTTGCCGACATGGATATATTGGGCGAAACCAGTCAATATGTCACCGGTAGGTCACCGGAAAACGGTGGCGTTGGTGACTCAGGGATCCTGACCGCTCTAGGAATCTGGCAGGGGATTCAGGCCTCTGTTGAGTTTTTGAGCGGACGCAATGACCTGTCACAGTCGGTCGTTGGCGTGGTTGGGGCCGGCAAAGTTGGGGGACGACTCATTTCACACCTGATCGAATCCGGCGGTGCCAAAGTAATCGCTATGGACCCGATCGCAAATGCTCGTTCCGAAATCTTGGCGAAATACCCCGATGTTGAATTCGTTGACTCCATCGAAGAAATGTTGGCTGCCCGACCATCGATTATTTCCCCGAACGCCATGGGGGGATTCATTACCTCAGAGTTGATTCCCGATTTAACCACTGCCGGGGTAACTTTGATCTGCGGCGGGGCCAATAACCAATTGGCCGACCCCCACGTTGGGGATCTCCTTGCAGCCGCAGGGATTTTGTACGCCCCAGACTTCATGGTCAATTGCGGGGGTGTGATTCAAGTGGCAGAAGAGTTGGTTGGGGCAGATGTTGAAAGAGCTCGCGAGCAGGTAATGAAGGTTTACCAGACCACCCTTGAGGTCCTCGAATCTGCAAAAAATACCCAAATTACCCCCGTGGCAGCAGCTGAAGCTAAGGCGTGGGAGCGGATCTCCGCATAGTTCCATTGGTGCATCCACACACCCTGAAGGTGGAAGGTAGTATTGCTCAGGTGGCGGGTGAGAGTGCCCCCATCGATACTATTAGTCCACTAGCTACCGGTATTTACTGGAAGAGGGGGTCGAGTCATGGGACGCGGCCGAGCGAAAGCCAAGCAAACAAAAGTTGCGCGCGAACTCAAATACGGCGGGCCTCAGACCGACTTTGATCGGTTGCAGGCTGAACTGAGCGGACAACCCGCAACTGTGTACGTTGAAGAGGTAGTCACCGAAGAGGATCCCGACGCGGACCCTTACGCCAAATACTACGAAGACAGTGAAGACGAAGCCGCTAATTAATTGTGAGTCCTACGTGTCGTAGGTCCCCACAAGACTCACTGATCCCCCACCGCCACCTTTAGCCGGTGAATCGCCTGTTTCGCCGACATTTCGATCGCGGATCGAGCCGCACACCCATGCATCAATTTCACGGCTTCCTAAAATTTCAAGACTTGAATCAACATATGCCTCAGGAACAATGGCAAACATGCCGATTCCCATATTGAATGTTTTTTCAGCGTCACCCTTCGAAACATTTCCTTCACTACAAATTAAGTTGAATATTTCCGCGGGCGCCCAAGTTTGGCGGTAGACATCAGCTGCAAGATTTTTGGGCAACACCCGGGCCAAATTCGCTGCGATACCACCCCCTGTGACATGACTAAAGGCATGAACCCGCGATTCCCTAATCAAAGCGAGTGCATCGAGGGCGTAGATCTGCGTGGGCTCTAACAGTTCTTCACCTACCGTCCGACCGAGTACGTCGATGTATGCGTCCAGCCCCAGTCTTCCTTCACCTAGGAGTACGTGCCGAGCAAGCGAGTAACCGTTGGAATGCAACCCGGAAGACTTCATGGCAATGACAACGTCACCCACTCTCACTTTCTCAGGCCCTAGAAGATTCTCTGCGTCAACAATTCCAGTTCCTGCTCCCGCAATGTCGTATTCATCGGGGGCCATTAACCCTGGGTGTTCGGCAGTCTCCCCACCCACGAGCGAACAACCTGCTAGCTCACAACCGCGAGCTATTCCAGCCACGATGCTGGCAACGCGTTCAGGGTTAACCGAACCAACCGCGATGTAATCGGTCATAAACAGTGGTTCGGCGCCACAAACAACCAAGTCGTCAACCACCATTGCTACCAAGTCCAACCCAACGGTGTGGTGAATGTCGAGTGCGCGTGCAACTGCGATCTTGGTTCCGACACCATCCGTTGACGTTGCCAGAAGTGGTTTGCGCATTTTCTTTGCCGCCGAGATGTCAAAAAGCCCGGCGAAACCTCCGAAGTCGCCAACAACTTCTGGCCTGGTACTTGCCAGTATGGATGCGCGCATTAACTCAACGGCACGCTCACCGGACTCGACATCGACACCCGCTTGCGCGTACGTTGCGCCCAAGTCCGTCATGGACGATTAAGTGCGTCAAGGGCGAGTGGATCAACGAGGAGGTGCTCGGATTCGGAGACCCTGCGTTCAATTCCTTCAAATATTTCAAGGTTCACTTTGTGCTCTTCGGAAAGTTCAACGGGATACACACCGTCGAAGCAAGCCCGACACAAATTGTCTTTCGGAACACGTGTTGCCTCGATTAGTGCGTCGAGTTCGACAAATGCAAGTGAATCAGCTCCAATTGAGGCACAAATTTCATCCACACTAAGTCCATTGGCAATGAGTTCTGCTCGCGTCGCAAAATCAATTCCATAGAAACACGGCCACTTAACGGGCGGGCTTGAGATTCGAACATGGACCTCAAGCGCTCCTGCTTCCCGCAGCATGCGCACTAATGCTCGTTGCGTGTTTCCGCGGACAATTGAGTCGTCAACAACAATGAGTCGTTGCCCCGCGATTACTTCCTTTAGTGGATTCAATTTAAGTCGGATACCTAATTGGCGAATTGTTTGCGATGGTTGAATAAAAGTTCTACCGACGTACGAATTCTTAACAAGGCCTTCAGCAAATGGGATCCCGGATTCCTGGGCGTAACCAATAGCGGCGTATCGACCGGACTCGGGAACCGGGATAACGAGATCCGCATCAACGGGGTGTTCTCGAGCAAGGCGACGTCCGGTGTCAACTCGTGTGGCCTGTACGGAACGCTGGGCAATTGAAGTGTCGGGGCGGGCCAAATAAACGTATTCAAAGACACAGCCTTTGGGTACGGCGGGTGCAAATCGATGGGTACGCAATCCCTGCGAATCCATGACAATAAGTTCTCCGGGCTCAACCTCACGGACAATCGAGGCTCCGACAATGTCGAGTGCCGCCGATTCACTGGCGACAACCCAGCCGTTTTCAAGTCGACCCAGTACTAACGGCCTGATTCCTTGCGGATCCCGAGCGGCGTAGAGGGCATTGTCGTCCATGAACACTAAAGAAAAAGCTCCCTTAACTAAAGGGAGCTCTTTAACCGCTGCTTCTTCTAAGGAAAGGTCAGGGTGGGCGGCAAGTAGTGCTGTCAAAATTTCAGTGTCGGTGGTTGCGGCCATTCCGGCATTGAAGGGCAACTCTCCCGATCCACTGTGCAATTCTGCAATGCGCTTTCGCAACTCAGCTGTGTTTGTCAGATTACCGTTATGACCCAATGCCAAGTGGCCGGTAGCCGTAGTCCGAAAAGTCGGTTGTGCATTCTCCCAAATACTCGCACCCGTCGTGGAGTAGCGCGTATGCCCGATCGCCAAATGACCTTGTAGCGACTCAAGGGCTCCTTCATTGAAAACCTGAGAAACCAAACCCATGTCTTTGAAGACTACAATCCGGGACCCGTCGCTGACAGCGATTCCCGCCGATTCTTGGCCACGGTGTTGCAGAGCATAAAGTCCAAAGTACGTAAGTTTCGATACTTCTTCACCGGGCGCCCACACACCGAAAACACCGCAAGCGTCTTGGGGCCCGACGTCCTCGGAAAGGAGGTTGTGGTTGAGAAGACCATCACCGCGGGGCACAGCGTCAGTCTACGCACATGACTGGTTTCGTATCCTCCGCGGTCAAGGGTGTTTTTGCCACCAATTATTCGTTGGAGGGACCCGGTAGCATCAGAGAGTCAGGGGGAACAAAGGGCTCAAATCTGAGCGTTCACCACTCGCCAGGATCACTCCTTGATTGACCAATTCGGCCCAAGAATGCTGACCTATTGCGAGTTGGCACAGGGTCACGGCATTGAGTTCAACGACCGCTGCCGGGGTTCCCCTCCGGTGCGTGTGACCCTCCACGATTTGGGTGGCAGCGAAAGGGGGGACACGCAATTCAACACTGCGACCCGGGGCAATCTCGTTGAGTTCACGAAAAATCGCCTTGACCGCGGATCTGGTGTCCTCTTTGTCGACCTGATCATGGTGAACCGCAATCAATTCCAGCAGTTCTCGTTCAACAGGACTGAGCATTTCTAGCCCCCGAAAAGTGCGGGAAGCGTTGCTTCATGCGCTTCGCGTAATTCCTCAACCCTAAAAGTAAACAGTGAATCAATGACAATTACCTGCTCACCGGGATAGCCGCTGTCAATACCAAGACCTGAATCCACCACACCAAACCGGGTTGCACTCATTCCTCGTGCAGCACACATTTCAGTGAAACGGAGTTCCTCGGTTCGTGCAATCACTGCAATTGCTCGAGCAGTACTTTCGGAGAACAGGAAAACAAATGGGTCAATATTGTCAGGGATCCAAAAGCGGGCACCCGTATTTGCACGGAGTGCCATCTCGGTGATCGCAACCCCAACTCCGCCGTCAGAGACGTCATGGGCCGCGGTGATCATGCCGTCTCGGGAAGCTGCAACCATAATCTCACTGAGCAATCTTTCCTGAGCAAAGTTGACTTTGGGTGGTAGTCCGCCAAGGTGACCCTGAAGGTATGCCCACTCACTACCTGCAAATTCATCAAATGAATCGCCCAGAATGTAAATCAAGTCGCCGTCGTCCCCCCATGCCATCGGGGTCCGGCGATCGACGTCGTCGATTACGCCGAGAACTCCGACGACCGGGGTTGGGTTGATCGCGGAATCACCCGTTTGGTTGTAGAAGGAAACATTCCCTCCCGTCACCGGAATACCCAGTTCGAGACAGGCATCGGCCAAACCGGTGGTTGCTTGGGCGAATTGCCACATGACTTCAGGGTCCTCTGGTGAGCCAAAGTTCAAACAGTTGGTAACCGCAAGTGGTTTCGCTCCAGCAACACTAATGTTTCGGTAGGACTCCACCAGAGCCAACTGTGCACCCGCATAGGGATCAAGTTTGGCAAAGCGTGAATTACAGTCGGTTGAGATCGCGACACCCAATCCGCTTTCTTCGTCAACGCGAATCATTCCTGCATCTTCTGGTTGGGCCAAAATCGTGTTACCCATTACGTATCGATCGTACTGCGAAGTAACCCAACTCTTTGACGCCAAATTGGGCGAGGAAATCAGATCAAGCAAGGTTTGCTTTAGTTCCTCAGGCGTTGACGGGCGCACAAGACGCTGCGCCGTAGGAGCATCCGCCTGCAATGCGTCCTGCCAACTTGGACGGTGGAATGGGCGCTCGTATACCGGACCGTCATGGGCCACCGAGCGAGGTGGAACGTCAACAATCATTTCCCCGTGCCATTCAATTACTAGGCGCCCAGTGCCAGTCACTTCACCGATAACAACAGCTTCGACATCCCACTTCTTGCACAGTGCCATAAAGTCGTCAATCTTTTCTGGAGTCACCACCGCGCACATGCGTTCCTGTGACTCACTCATCAAGATTTCCTCCGGCGAGAGTGACGCGTCACGCAAAAGAACGCGATCCAGATAGACGTGCATCCCGCCTTCACCATTTGATGCAAGTTCACTCGTCGCGCAAGAAATTCCGGCTCCGCCAAGATCTTGAATACCTTCGACTAGCCCGGCATGAAGTACCTCCAGAGTTGCTTCTATCAAGAGTTTTTCCATGAATGGGTCACCCACTTGAACACTGGGTCGTTTGGCTGGGCCATCAGCGTCAAATGTCTCGGAAGCCAGCACCGAAACTCCACCGATTCCATCACCACCGGTCCGGGCACCGTAAAGAACCACCAGGTTCCCGACACCTTTTGCACTGGCCAGGTGAATGTCTTCATGTTTCATTGATCCTATGCAGAGTGCATTAACCAATGGGTTGCCCGCGTAACTTTCGTCAAAAACAAGTTCCCCTCCAATATTTGGCAAACCCAAGCAATTCCCATAGCCACCAATACCGGCAACCACACCGGGCAACACTCGCCGAGTGTCGGGGGCATCCGCGGGACCAAACCGGAGTGGATCCATGACCGCGATCGGCCTCGCACCCATAGAAATGATGTCTCGAACGATTCCACCGACACCGGTTGCTGCACCTTGATAGGGCTCAACGTAGGACGGATGATTGTGACTTTCCACTTTGAATGTGACTGCCCATCCGGCTCCGATGTCAACAACACCGGCGTTTTCACCGATTCCGACGAGTAATGCATCGGTCTTCGGTGCTTTGTCACCAAACTGTCGAAGGTGCACCTTGCTGGACTTGTAGGAGCAATGCTCACTCCACATGACCGAGTACATGGCCAGTTCGCTACTTGTCGGTCGCCTACCCAAAATCTGCTTGATACTTTCGTACTCGTCCTGCTTTAGTCCTAGTTCAGCCCAAGGCTGACTGGTATCTGGGTTTCCCTTGGCAATTTCTACCGAGTCGATCACGAGGCACCCACAAGTGATTTCAAAACGCTGGTAAAAAATGGGATGCCGTCGGTGGTCGGGCCGGTTAAGGCTTCAACAGCGTGCTCTGGGTGCGGCATAAGACCAACAACATTCCCGGCCTTGTTTGAAATTCCAGCAATATCGCGGTAACTACCGTTTGGGTTTCCACCGATATACGTGGCGATCACTCGGTTCTCCGCAAAGAGTTCGTCTAATGTCGCTTCACTCGCAACGTAGCCACCTTCACCATTTTTCAATGGGATAACAATTTCTTGTCCGGGTGAAAAATCCTTTGTCCACAACGTTTCGGTGCTTTCAATCCGAAGTTTCTGGTCACGACAGATGAAATGCTGGTGATCATTGCGGGTCAGTGCACCGGGGAGTAGGTGACTTTCGCACAGAATTTGGAATCCATTGCAGATTCCCAATACTGGAAGGCCAACCTGTGCTTTTTCAATGATCAGTGACATAACTGGGGCAAACTTCGCGATCGCTCCGCACCGAAGGTAGTCACCATAGGAGAAACCACCGGGGAGTACAACGGCGTCAACGTTATGAAGGTCTGCGTCACCATGCCACAGTGCAACCGGGGTTGCGCCGGCAATGCGAATTGCCCGGGCGGCATCTGCGTCATCGAGTGAGCCTGGGAACGTGACTACACCAATCCGTGCACTCACAATTAATTCTCAACCGTGAGTGTGAAGTCTTCGATTACTGGATTACTTAGCAATTCGCCTGCCAACTTGTGCAGGAGTTCGGCTCTTTCTCCCTCGAGTGCTCCATCAAGTTCAATAATGAACTGCTTCCCCTGCCGGACGTCGCTCACCCCAATTAGCCCAAGTCGCCCAAGTGCGCCCTGAACAGCACGACCTTGTGGGTCAAGAATTTCGGGTTTAAGTGCAACGTTTACGACAACGCGGGCCACTGGCTCTCCTGAATTCGCTTTCCTGATTTCAATGGAAGACCCAAAGCCTATCGGTGCGAGAATTCCCAAGCGCTCCACGCTGAGGAAACCATGTCCGTGAGATCTCGCTTGGCGGACCAATCCAACTCAGTTCTGCTCAGTTCAACGTCTGCGAAGGTGGCGGGCGGGTCGCCGGCTCTACGAGCAGCAACCTCAGGGTCAATATCGCGACCAATTACCAGGGAGATCGAGCTCATAACTTCACGGACACTGACCCCACTGCCTCGACCCACATTAATCGAACGATTAACCTTCCCCGCCTCGCACTTTTTTACCGCCGCGACATGTGCGAGAGCCAGGTCGACAACATGAATGTAATCGCGAATGCACGTTCCGTCCGGGGTTGGATAATCCGCTCCAAAAATCTTGGGTCGCATTCCTTTTTCAAGGGCCATAAACACCATCGGGATCAAGTTATTAACACTGTTGTCTCCAAGATCCTCGCTCCCTGCACCGGCAACATTGAAGTACCGTAGTGCCACCCAATTCAACCCATTACTTGTCGCCAGGTCCTTGGCCAACCATTCGCCAATCACCTTTGTCTCGCCGTAGGGTGACTCCGGATTGAGTGCTTCACTCTCTCTAACAGGGTTTGACTTTGGGGTTCCGTACACGGCGGCGGACGACGAATAAACAAAATTTTTGATCCCCGTGTCAATCATGGCACCAAGAACACTCTGCAATCCCGTGACATTCTCTTGGTAGTAGTGCAGGGGAACGTCAACTGACTCTCCTGCTGCCTTCTTTGCTGCAAGGTGAACAACGCCCGTGACTTTGAATTCCTTCATAGCGTTTCGAAGTGCGTCACCGTCGGATACGTCAGCTTCAACGACGGGGACTCCCTGAGGGATGCGTGAATCCAATCCGGCTGAGAAGTTGTCAAAAACTACCGGTTGGATGCCAGCTAATTGCAGTTCATGAACAACATGCGAGCCTATGTAGCCCGCACCCCCTGTGATTAGCCACGCGCTCACTGAAATGTCTCGCCTGTGATGCGCTCATAAGCTTCAATGTATTTGGCGCGAGTTTTTTCAACTATTTCCTCGGGCAAAGGTGGTGGTGCTTCACCTGAATTTTTGTCCCACCCTGATTCCGGTGATGTCAACCAGTCACGCACGAACTGTTTATCAAATGAGGGTTGGGCGCCACCTGGGTTCCACAGTGCCTTCTCCCAATAACGAGAAGAATCCGGGGTCAGTGCCTCGTCTCCCAAAATTATTTGACCTTGGTGCTTGCCGCCCAGGGCAATTCCAAATTCAAATTTGGTGTCAGCCAGAATCAAACCTTTACGGCTCACCCTGTCAGCCGCGTATTCGTAAATTGCAGTTGACATCCGCTTTAGTTCCTGGGCCTCTTCTTGCCCTAGCTCAACAATGACGTCGTCATAAGTGATATTCACATCATGTTCACCAAGGGGTGCCTTGGTTGCCGGAGTAAAAAGAGGTTTTGGTAACAGCGCACCGTCTTTCAAACCTGGTGGTAAACCATTGCCTGAGATTTTTCGTGTTGCCAGGTAATCCGAATAACCGCTGCCGGCGAGATATCCGCGGACAACACACTCCACCGGGAACATTTCAAGCGGTTCGCAGACCACCGCGCGACCCGCGACCGACTTTGGAACCTTAGAAGTTGTGGTGTGATTGAAAACCAAACCTTGGAGTTGTCCAAACCACCATTGTGAAATTGAGTTGAGAATGCGGCCTTTGTCAGGGATTTCCGTTTGAAGTACCCAGTCGTACGCCGATATACGATCACTGGTCACCATGAGTAGCCGATCCTGCGGTGTTCGAAAAATATCTCGCACCTTGCCCGAATAAATATGCACGTAATCTTCGGGGAGATCGTAATTGTGGGAAAGTCCTTGGGTCACAGAATGCCGCCTGGTTGATAGCCCGCGGCATCCGGATAACGCGCGGTGAGGATTTCAATTCGGTCCGCCAAAATCCGAACCTGATGTTGGGCCGCACCGGTAAATTCAATTGGCTGGGCGAGGAGCGCGTTTAACTGATCAACCGTGAAGTCGAGTCGGGAATCAGCAGCGAGTTTTTCCAAAAGATCATTGTTTGCATCGGGAGTTTCCCTCATTAGCAAGGCTGTTGCAACCGCGTGTTCCTTGATTACCTCATGTGCCGTCTCTCGCCCTACGCCTGATTGAACCGCAGCCATCAGGATTTTTGTCGTAGCCAAAAAAGGGAGGAAACGATCAAGTTCGCGGTCTATCATTGCAGGGAATGCACCAAATGCATCAAGCACCGTGAGGAATGTTTCCATCAGACCATCGATAGCAAAAAAGGAATCAGGGAGTGCAACCCGACGGACAACTGAACAGGCAACATCGCCTTCATTCCACTGTTGGCCAGAAAGATCAGCACACATATTCATGTAGCCACGCAGAATCACATGGAAACCGTTAATGCGTTCACAAGATCGAGCATTCATTTTGTGCGGCATCGCAGAGGAACCAACCTGACCCGGCAAGAAACCTTCGGTTGCAAGCTCTTGCCCAGCCATCAAGCGCACTGTCGTTGCAAAATTTGAGGGACCTGAAGCCACCTGAACAAGCATGGACGTCACTTCAAAATCGAGTGACCGCGGGTAAATCTGACCAACACTGGTGAAGATATTTTCAAATCCGAGGTGTTTAGCTATTCGCATTTCCAATTGCGCAAGTGCTTCCGCATTCCCGTCAAGCAATGTCAGCATGTCTTGAGCCGTTCCTACCGGCCCCTTGATTCCCCGCAGTGGATAAGCGTTAATCAGTTCATCGAGTCTTTCTACCGCGAAAAGAAGTTCTTCTGCGAAAGTTGCCATGCGCTTACCCAGTGTTGTGATCTGCGCTGCAACATTGTGTGAACGACCAGCCATGGCAAGCTCAGAGTAGGCAACAGCAAGACCACTCAATCGGTCCAGTGCCGCGATGGACTTGTCACGAACCAAAATCAAACTCAAACGAATCTGCAGTTGCTCAACGTTCTCGGTGAGGTCTCGAGAGGTCATGCCGAGATGGATGTATTCCTCACCCGCCAGCTCGTTGAACTCTTCAATTCGTGCTTTTACATCGTGTTTGGTAACTCGCTCACGCTCGGCAATGGACTCAAGATTGATCGTGTCAATTACTGCCTCATATTTTTCTGGGGTTCCAATCGGTATTGGGATTCCCAATTCCTGCTGGGCGCGCATTACCGCGATCCATAGCTGGCGTTCAAGGCGAATCTTGGACTCGGGAGCCCACAAATCCCGCATTGAGGGTGATGCATAGCGTGAGGCAAGCACGTTATCAATTGAATTCATTCGGCTTCCCACGGTTGCATTCTTTCATGTGACCGATTCAGGAGTCGGTGCCGCAAGCATTTAGGGCAATATCGCTGCGAAAATGCGAACCGGCAATCACGATCTGAGCAACACCGGCGTAGGCATGCTCCCTGGCCTGCTCCAAAGTGGAGGCTTGTGCGGTAACCGATAACACTCGCCCACCCGAGGTGACTAATTCTCCGCCCACCAATTCTGTTCCCGCGTGGAAAACAGCAACCAGTGGATTTGTCTGGGCGAGTTCCAGACCTGACACTGAAGCACCCAGCACCGGTTTTTCCGGGTAACCCTGAGCCGCGATAACAACGTTAACCGAATATCCCTGGTGCCATTCAAGTGCGAGAAAGTCCTTCAACTGACCCGTCGCAGCTGCATAAAGAAACTGTCCTAAGGGTGTCACCAATCGCGAAAGCACGACTTGGGTCTCAGGGTCACCAAAACGGGCATTGAACTCAATCACCCGAATGCCACGTGCCGTCATGGCGAGTCCGGCGTACAGCACCCCAACAAATGGAGTTCCTCGCCGCTTCATTTCGTCAGCCATTGGCTGCAAAACATGCTCGGTGACTTCGGCCACAACGCTTTCATCAAGCCAAGGAAGGGGTGAATAGGCACCCATGCCGCCGGTATTGGGTCCTTCGTCATTGTCACCAACTCGCTTGAAGTCCTGGGCTGGTTGTAACGCGATCACGGTAGTGCCATCTGAGATACCAAAAATTGAGACTTCCGGCCCGTCTAAAAATTCCTCGATGACAACGGTTCCCCCCACCGCGAAACAGTTACCCGCGTGCGCGAGCGCCTCACTTCGATCTGAAGTAACGACAACGCCTTTACCCGCTGCCAAGCCGTCGTCTTTCACAACATATGGGGGACCAAAAGTGTCAAGGGCGATTCCCGCCTCGGCTACGTTGGTGCAGACATGGGCTAGTGCGGTTGCTATACCCGCTTGCGCCATCACTTCTTTGCAAAAAGCTTTACTACCCTCAATCAACGCCGCTTCACGCGTCGGTCCAAAACAAGGAATCCCTCGGGTAATCAATTCATTGGCGGCACCGGCCATTAGCGGGACTTCTGGACCAACAACGACTAAGTCAACTTCGAGTGCAGTTGCCAGCTCACCGATCGCCTTTGCATCTGTTACATCAATTGGCATGCAATGAACAAGTGCTGCTATCCCAGCATTACCGGGAGCAACAACGACAGATTCGACTTCCGGATCACGCAGAAGTGCGCTGACAATAACGTGCTCGCGTGCACCCGAACCAATAACGAGAAGTTTCAAGAAAATTCAGCCTTGGTAGTAGGAGTCGATGTCACCAAAGGCTTGGTCAAGAATTTCCAGACCCTCACGCGCCTCAGCTTCAGTCACAACACACGGTGGCACAACATGCATTCTGTTGAAGTTCACAAATGGCATGAGGCCACGAGTCTTGCAAGCGGTAACCAAATCAGTCATGGCCTGCGAAGTGCCACCATAGGGTGCAAGTGGTTCGCGAGTCTCTCGGTTGGTCACCAAGTCAAGTGCCCAGAAAACTCCGAGTCCACGAACCTCACCAATGACGGGGTGTTTATCAGCTAGTGCGCGCAGCCCCGGTCCCAGAACATTTTCACCGATTGAGGCAGCATTTTCAATGATTTTCTCTTCCTTCATGGCGTCAATCGAGCCCACGATGGAAGCAGCGGCAAGTGGGTGCCCTGAGTAAGTAAGACCACCGGGAAAAACTCGTTCATCAAATGTCGCCGCGATTTCCTTGGAAATGATCACGCCTCCAACAGGAACATAACCAGAGTTCGAACCCTTTGCAAACACTACGAGGTCCGGCTCCACATTCCAGTTTTGATAAGCAAACCATTTACCTGTTCGACCGAAGCCTGACATTGTTTCGTCGAGGATCATGACGATCTCGTACTTGTCACACAAGGCTCGAACACCTTCAAGGTAGCCGGGCGGTGGGACTAAAACTCCGGCTGTGCCAATGACTGATTCAAGCAGGACTGCGCCGACAGTTCCAGGTCCTTCGAACTGGATTACGTGTTCAAGGTGGGTAAGTGCGCGCTCGGTCTCCTGTTCAGGGGTAGTTGCCCAGAATTCGCTGCGGTATAGGTAGGGACCAAAGAAGTGCACCTGTTGGGCTGAGTACTCATTTGGCCAACGGCGCGGGTCACCTGTTGCCACAATCGCGGAACCCGTGTTGCCGTGATAGGAGCGGTAAGCGGACAAAATCTTGTGCTTGTGTGTATGTAAGCGCGCCATCCGGATCGCATTTTCAATTGCATCAGCTCCACCATTAGTGAAGAATACTTTTTCGGCTTTACCGCCGGACAACTCAACGATGCGTTGTGCTGCCTCTCCACGCTTGTCATTAGCGTGCTGAGGCGCAACGGTTGCCAGCTTCCCCGCCTGCTCCACAATTGCAGCAACAACCTTGGGGTGTTGGTGACCAATGTTGACGTTAACGAGCTGTGAGGAGAAATCGAGAAACTTATTTCCGTCGTAATCCCAGAAGTAACTACCTTCGGCCCCTGCGATGCACATTGGCTTGAGTGCCTTTTGCGCGCTCCACGAATGAAAGACGTAGGAGCGGTCTAAGTCATAAACGCGGGCACCCTCAGCAGCATCAATATTCGTCATGCCAGAACTCTAGAACCAGACACTAGCCGCCACGGCAAAAGGCTCGGTTATCTCAGATTCGATGCCTTACTGGTCAATCATGTCGCGAAGGAATCCAAAGAAGCTAGCTGATTCCCCGAGGCATCAAAGTTTGCCGGGTCCAGCCATCGCTCAAAAGCACTTTTCATGCCGGGCCATTGACCATCCAAGATGGCGAACCAGGCCGTATCGCGATTGCGGCCTTTAACTACAGTCGCCTGCCGGAAGGTTCCCTCATAGGTCATACCTAAACGCTCCGCTGCTCGCATCGACTGCGCATTGAGCACATTACATTTCCACTCGTATCTGCGGTAACCAAGATCAAATGCATTTTGCATCATGAGAAACATTGCCTCTGTTGCTGTTCGTGACCTTTGTAGAAGCGGTGAGTAAGTGATCCAACCCACTTCAATGCTGCGCGCACTTGGATCAATTCGCAGGTAACTTGCCACACCGATAGCCTTCCCGCTTTCCTGGTCAAGGATCGCGTAGAAGTAGGGGTCGTGGTCACCCTGCTTTGATTCAACCCACACACGGTATTCACTTTCTGAGGCGAACGGGCCATGTGGCATGTAGGTCCACAGGTGGTCTGCCCCAACGAATGCGTCAAACAGGTCAGAGGTGTGCTTGTCTGCGTCAAGTGGTTCTAGGAGGGAGTAACTTCCGATTAATGAGCCACGAGGGGCAACGGGTGTTTGATCATTTGCTACTGGGACACCAATGCGATTGCCCTGCACGTCAATCTCAAATTGCGGTTTGTACTCCGCAGTGAGCCTGTCGTTCATGTGCCAATGAGGTCATTAATGGCGATAGTCGCGTTGCGATCTTGGCCAACGCCGATTGCACTGATTCGAGTTCCTGATTTTTCTTCGAGGAACTCGACGTAATCACGCGCATTCTTTGGTAGTTCGGAAAGCTTCGTCGCTCCAGAAATATCTTCACTCCAGCCCGGCAGCATTTCATAGACCGGCTTTGCGTGATGGAATTCAGTTTGGGTCATCGGGATTTCTTCACTTCGCTCGCCATCGATGTCGTATGCGACACATACGGGAATCTGCTCCCAACCGGTGAGGACGTCAAGCTTGGTCAAGAAAGTGTCAGTCAGTCCATTGATCCGTGTTGCGTAACGTGCGATGGGAACGTCGAACCAACCGCAACGACGTGCACGCCCTGTTGTTACTCCACGCTCCCCACCAATTGTGCGTAATTTTTCGCCGTCTTCGTCAAAGAGTTCGGTGGGGAATGGGCCTGAGCCAACCCGGGTTGTGTACGCCTTGAGAATTCCCACTACCCGATCAATGCGGGTTGGCCCAATTCCGCTTCCCGTGCACGCTCCACCTGCAGTTGGGTTGCTCGATGTCACAAATGGGTATGTGCCGTGGTCAACGTCAAGCAGAGTTCCCTGGCCACCTTCAAGCAGAACTACTTTGCCTTTGTCGAGGGCATTATTAAGAATGAGTGAGGTGTCGCGCACCATTGGTCGGAGAATTTCAGCAAATTGCAGTAGGTCAGTAACTACTGCATCAACATCAATTTCCCGACGATTAAAAACTTTGACCAGAACTTGGTTCTTATTGGAAAGTGCACTCTCGACCTTTTGTCGCAAAATTGATTCGTCGAATAGATCCTGAACGCGAATGCCAACGCGTCCGATCTTGTCACTGTAGGTCGGACCAATTCCCCGTCCGGTGGTTCCGATTTGGGCTTTGCCCAGGAACCTTTCGGTGACCTTGTCCAAAGTCACGTGGTAACTGGTAATCAAATGCGCATTGGCGCTGATTAATAATTTTGAAGTATCAATCCCTTTTTCGTTGAGTCCGGCAATCTCTGCCAGCAGAACTGCCGGGTCAATCACGACCCCATTCGCGATTACCGGAATTACTTCAGGGGTAAGGATTCCGCTGGGAAGTAGATGAAGTGCAAATTTTTTGTCGCCGATGACCACCGTGTGGCCGGCGTTATTGCCGCCTTGGTATCTAACTACGTAATCGACTCGATCGCCTAGGAGATCTGTTGCTTTACCTTTACCTTCATCCCCCCATTGGGAGCCGAGGAGAACTATTGCGGGCACGGGGGAAGGCTACCGGAGTAGAGGTGAGCCCATGTGAGTGACTGTTGTTTATGCGAGTTGTGGAGTAATTAAATTTCGGTACTCTTTGACCTCTCATAAAAGCGAGGATTTCCTTGAAAAGCCTAGACATTCAGACTGACGTTGAAAAACTTCTCGCAGACCATTTCAATGGTTTGCACTCCGGTGGAGGTCGCAGTTCCATAGCCGGTGGACAAACCGCCGCTGACAGAGCGTTAACTGAATTGAATGTTGCCGGATACGCGAATAAACGATCTGAGGTTTTGCCAGTTGCCGCACGCGGCGCGACGGTGCTCTCACCGTACATTCGACACAATCTTCTCACCCTAGAGAAAGTGTGGAGCCGTGTTGCAAAGGCGCCTTACACGGATCGAGAGAAGTACCGTGACGAGTTGCTGTGGCAGGAATATTCACGACACCTTTATGCACGAGTGGGAGCCCGCCTATTTAACAACCTCCGATTCGAGCAGGTGCGCGATGCACCAGGTGACGGCTGGGTCCAGGCTCCCGAGAGCCCCGAAAGCCCCGAAAGCATGGCCTGTATCGATTTCGCGGTTGAGGAATTGGGTCGTGACGGTTGGCTAGTGAACCAGACCAGAATGTGGCTGGCATCGCAGTGGACTGTTCGCAACGGTTATGGCTGGCTGCACGGTCAGGAGCGCATGTATCGAGAGTTGATTGACGGGTCGCGGGCTGCAAATCTGACCGGCTGGCAATGGGTGGTTGGCTCAGGCAATGGGAGACCTTATGGACTTTCGCAATGGCAGGTGCAAAAACGAGCACCAGAGTTATGTGGTGGGTGCGCACTGAAAAGCAACTGTCCCATTCAGTTTTTCCCAGATGAAAATCAACTCGATGAAGCCCCGACGGAGCCACTGCTCGCCTCAGACCCGGATCCGGGCGCAACTGCCGGTCCATCTGTTGTAGTGAAGAACGGCACTCCGCAGTTTGTGCTACTCACCATTGAATCGATGGGTGATCAGGATCCCGCCCTAATTGCTAATCCGACACTGCCGGTCGTTTTCGTCTTCAATGAATTGGCCCTAAGGAAATTACAGCTTTCATCAAAACGCATCTTTTTCTATTTGGAGACGTTGCAAGACTTAGCGCAACGACGGGATGTACACCTTTTCCTCGGCGATCCGTATGAGTTTGCCCGTGAGAATTCGGTGGCGGTGACCTACGCACCTGTTCCCAGTTTTAAAAAGTTCACTGCTCTAGCTGAGATTCACCCCTACCCGTGGTTAAAAAGGCCCCATGCGAAATCGGTGAAATCCTTCTCGGCCTGGCGGGGCAAATTACGCTAGGGCAGCCAATGCCCGTCCGAGATCGCGTCCGCTGAGCCAACCAGCCTCAACCCGAGGTCGGTCACTGAATTCATCACCTGCACGTGAGATTTCCCCGAGAACAAAGTTCGTTTCACCCGATGTTGTTCCTTCGAGGGGCTTGGCAAAAGTCCAGCGATGGGCATGTGTCCAGACGGGATCGGCATCAAAGTTCATAATCCGCTTCACCGCACTGATAGCGATCGGAATTACCGCGTCTGGATTCACCAAATGACCTGCAGAGAGGATCGGGCTCATGTGTACGACGAGTGCAGGTGCGTGATCTCCGCGCCTGGCACCGTCGTTGGCGATCCAGGTGACTTGCGCATCTTGATTGACAAAGATTCCGTCGAAGGCCGCCCAGTACACCTGGTCGAATAACAGTGAAACAGAAATCACCGGTTCCCATACTGCGGTGCTCAGTCCACTAGCTTGCGGGAACACCCGAGCCGCTTGGGGCGTCGGCATGCACAGCGCCAGTCGTTCGCTCGTGGGCAACTCGGTAACTTCACCTTCTTCGATCACCAAATCACGGGCTAAATATTCGACGACACTGCGGATTCCACCTTCGGCGCGGTAACGCATTGGTCCCATTTTGACCCCGGCGATTCCCTCGGAGTGAGCGAAATGAAATGTGTCCGTCCACGGCTGCACAACCCCGGCACTTTCCAATTCGGAAACAACCGACGCAAAATCAGGGTCACTTACCGTGAAGTAGGACGCACCTGTGTCAAAGAGTCTGCCATCAAATGAAGTACCGGAATCTCGGACGGGGCGCGATGCCATCCGGCCGCCAATTCGGTAACCCTTGTTCACAATTCGAAAAGGGACATCGTTTTCACGCAATGCAATTGCGCATGACACCCCTGAAATTCCTGCGCCAGCAACGAGAACAGATTTAGCCAAGTGTTGGGTCACATTCAACAATGAAGTCGGCGATTCGAACCTGTTCATCGCTTTCATTAATTTCACCGGCCGCACGACCGAGATTTTGCAAGCAACGAAGGAAGCCTTGATTGGGTTCGTGGCTCCACGGAACGGGGCCGTAGCCCTTCCAACCATTCTTGCGAAGTGAATCAAGTCCACGGTGGTAACCGACGCGCGCAAACGCGTATGAACCAATGACATCGCCTTGATCCCAAGCTTGGTCACTGAGCATCGCCCATGCGAGTGAACTCGTTGGGTACTGCGCAACAACCACTCGTGGATCCCCTCCAGCGGCTAGCGCAGCTTGAGCCGAGTCTCCAATGGGTAGGAGTGTCGGGTTTGGCCCTCCCAGCAGATTCTGTGAGTCCATATTTATTTCATCCTCGTTCCTGCAGAGCGTAGGTCCTCACAAGCGAGCTTGACCCGGTCAGCCATTCCAACTTCAGCGGCTTTTCCATATGAACGTGGGTCATACATTTTCTTATTCCCAACCTCACCGTCAATTTTGAGGACACCGTCGTAGTTGACAAACATGTGATTGGCAATCGGACGCGTGAATGCGTATTGCGTGTCAGTGTCAATGTTCATTTTCACAACACCGTAGTCGAGTGATTCACGAATCTCACTGAGGAGTGAACCTGAACCACCGTGGAATACGAGGTCAAATGGCTTGTCAACTCCGTATTCCTTACCAACGGCGTCTTGAATATCTTTGAGAATTGAGGGAGTCAAAACGACATTTCCTGGCTTGTAAACACCGTGAACATTGCCGAATGTTGCTGCGACCATGTAACGACCGCGCTCACCTAAACCAAGCTTCTTGGCCGTCTCAAGTCCATCTTCAACGGTTGAAAAAAGTTTTGCGTCGTGTGAGGCTTCAATTCCGTCTTCCTCGCCACCAACGACCCCGATCTCGATTTCCATAATAATGTTTGCTTTGACACAAGCATCAAGCATCCGTTCGGAGATCTCCATATTCTCAGCAAGAGGTACGGCGGAGCCGTCCCACATGTGAGATTGAAAAAGAGGTGCAAGTCCTTTCGCAACGCGCTCCTGTGAAATCACAACAAGTGGTTCCATGAAACCAGCGAGCTTGTCCTTGGGGCAGTGATCGGTGTGAAGTGCAATGTTGACGTCGTATTTGTCCGCAATGACATGTGCAAACTCAGCGAGTGCAACTGCGCCCGTCACCATGTCTTTCACGCCCTGGCCGGTTGCAAACTCAGCGCCGCCCCATGAGACTTGAACGATCCCGTCGCTTTCTGCCTCAGCAAAACCACGCATTGCAGCAACAATTGTTTGTGAAGATGATGTATTGATAGCGGGATAGGCGAACTTGCCTGCCTTCGCCCGATCTAGCATTTCGCGGTAAACCTCTGGCGATGCAATTGGCATGGGATCTCCCCTTAGAAATAGACTCTGAAAACCCATCTTCCCACCATGTGACTACCTGTGTCCAACTGGATTAGTAATCAATAACACCGCAAGTGGAATCCCACGTCCGTACACACAATCTCACCCGGCAATCTCAAGTGACTGCGGCTACACCGCCCACTGCCGCACCCATTCGTGCATGGCAATGGCCGCCGCCGCACCCACATTGATAGAGCGAGTTGACCCGAATTGGGAAATCTCAACAAGGGAGTCACACCCTGCCCGCATTGGCTCAGATAAGCCGGAGCCTTCTTGGCCGACAACAAGTACACACCGCTGCGGGAAGGCGAACCTTTCCAACTTGACTGATCCCTGCATGTTGTCGATCCCGATGACAGGAATGACCTGTTGCTTGGCCCATGCAATAAAGTCGTCGGCGCTTTCATGATGGTGAACGTGCTGGTATCGATCAGTCACCATGGCGCCACGGCGGTTCCACCGTTTCTTTCCGACAATGTGAACCTCATTAACAAGGAATGCGTTGGCGGTACGCACAATCGTGCCGATATTGAAGTCATGACCCAAGTTCTCAATGGCGATATGCATGGGATGCCGCTTGGTATCCAGGTCGGCAACAATCGCTTCAAGGCTCCAGTATCGATATTTATCGATGACATTGCGACGATCACCATTTGCAAGGAGGGTGCTGTCCCACTGCGCACCGACCGGGGTATCACCTTCCCAAGGTCCGACGCCCACTTCAAGTAAATTCTTGTCCACGAATTCGGCTTCGTCACCTTCGGTCGCGTCTTGGTTCACATGCGAAACCTACCCAGTACCCTGCACGGGTGCTAAAAATCATTGTCAATCTTGGTCGAGGTGCCCTAATGGGCGCCGCAGAAGTGGTTCCGGGAGTGAGCGGAGGAACCCTTGCTCTGATTGTTGGTATCTATCAAACACTCATTAATTCGATTGCTGGCCTGATCCTCAGCGTTCGCCAACTTGTAGGTCTTGCCCCTGGCAAAGCTTCAACCAGAGTTGCCGCGAAAACCTTCACCTCACTTCCCTGGCGACTTCTCATCCCGGTGGGAGTTGGCATGGTCCTTGCTCTCGTTATCGGTGCGGGAATTATTGAGCCCCTCTTGGAAGAACAGCCAATTGCGATGAAGGCGCTATTCTTCGGTTTGGTCATTGCCGGCACATACGTCCCCGCTCACATGGTGACCAAAGTTGGTGGCTGGTCACCTTTTTATCTTCTGATTGCTGTGATCTCAGCCGTCGTCGTTTTCTTCCTAACCGGACTGCCACAAGGCACCATGAATGATCCAAGTTTGATCGTGGTTTTTTTCTCAGCCTCAATCGCGATTTGCGCTCTCGTGCTTCCCGGTGTTTCGGGTTCATACCTTTTGCTGACAGTAGGCATGTACGACCCAACCATTGAGGCAGTCAACGACCGCAACCTCACCTACTTGGCGGTTTTCGCTCTCGGTGCAATTCTTGGGTTGGCGCTCTTCGTGTCTCTCCTGAAGTGGCTGTTGGAGAACCGTGCGCGAATAACTCTGGTAATTATTACTGGATTAATGGTTGGTTCCCTCCGCGCTTTATGGCCGTGGCAAGGGCCTGAGGGTGAACTACTCGCACCAACGGATCAGGTCGGAGTCGCGTTGATTCTCTTTGCGGGCGGCGCAACCTTGGTTGCAGTTCTCCTGCTACTTGAAAGAAAATTTGGAGAAAGTGAAGAACAAAGGGATCTACTCAAGTCCTAGATCCGCGAGTGTGTAGGCCGCCGTGTATTCGTAACCGCGTTCTTCAACCGCTGCTTTTGCACCACGATCCACAATCACACTGACGCCGGCGATCACAGCGCCTTCAGCCAAGAGAGCCTCAACAGCTGTTAACACAGATGAGCCGGTGGTTGATGTGTCCTCGACTGCAAGAACTCGAACACCGTTGACGTCGGGTCCTTCAATTCTTCGCTGCAGGCCATGCTGCTTTTCACTTTTACGGACAACGAATGAATTGAGAAGCACGCCACCCCCTGCGGCATCGTGCATCATGGCAGTTGCAACCGGGTCAGCACCAAGGGTCAGACCGCCAACGGCTGCGTAATCAAAACCGCTGTTCACCTGTCGCATCACGGCACCAACCAAGGGTGCTGCTTCGGCGTCCAATGTCACCCTGCGCAGGTCCACGTAATAGTCCGCCTCTCGACCGCTGGAAAGTATGACCTTTCCACGGACCACGGCTTTATCTAAAATCAGTTGGCGTAATGCATTCCACTCGGGGGTTCGCGACATGCTCGAATCTTAATCACGTGCCCATATGCTGTTCCCAATGAATGAAGCAACGCTCGTACATCTGGTGAACGAGGAAACACTTCCAGAGATGGCAGATCTAATAGCCAAAATCCAAATAACTGATTGCATCGATATTCACGTTGATCCCGACCCAGCCCGGACCTGCCAACGAATCGCACACTCCACTCCTGGCAAGAACCTGATCATCATGGCGACCGGTACCGCCTGCAATCAACTCCCAGCCATAGCTATGGCTCAACGTGCAACAGGGAAACAGATCTTGGGTTATCTGCTCTTACAACCAACGCTCCCCCCATTCACCGACAGCTGGCCCCAAGCGCCAATCACCGCCTATTTCCCAGCGGGGTCAACGATTCCCAAAGAACTTTACCTTCGAGGAATCACGATCCAAGAATTTACGAACTTGCCCGAATTCGCCCGATTCATCGAGAATTATTTCCCTTAGACCACTCAGGCTAACCGTCTCAGCGGGATTAACGCGAGTGCATGGCTTACCGTTAAGGGGTGAGATTCAAGGCTATGAGATTCAAGGCTAATGGGGCACTGGTGGCTGTCATCGCCACCACGTTAGCAATGTTTCCACTCACGAACACGCACGGTGTGACCCCCCGTACAAGTGATTTGTCACCGCGGGTTGTTCACGGGGTTGACTCCAAGGCAGGAGAATTCCCTTTCCTCGCGGCGTTACTCGAAACAAAGGAATTGCAGCAGAAAGGCGCCTTCCAAGCCCAGTTCTGTGGAGCAACACTCACCAGCCCGACCACATTGGTTTCCGCCGCCCATTGTGTCGTGAACCAGAAAACAGGGGAGAAAAGTACTGCAGCCGAGATCACCGCTGGATTCACCCGAAATTTGGATGCGTCAAATATTCGACTGGTCCAGGTTATAAATGTCAGCGTGCATCCGGAATACGACATTGAAACTTCAAAGAATGACATTTCCGTATTGACACTTGCA
>JAFMCP010000075.1 GCA_017857705.1 Candidatus Nanopelagicales bacterium | reverse complement strand
TCGGCGCCGGAAGTGAGGAACATGAATTGTGCATAAGCGCTGCGCACGACGTCGGTTCGACCGATGAGACCCTCTTTGTAGAACGGCTTGGCAAACACGAAGGAACTTGATTTAGCCAAGATTGTCTTGTCTAGATCAAAGAACGCGGCCACAGGCATAGCACTACGGTAACGCATTCCGTGAGTTGTCCACAGTCGTGAAATTCACTATTAACAAATGCGTTATTTGGGCGTTGAGTTCAGTCATGTCGCATTCAACTCACGTGTTGCTCCTCGTCACCGCAGATTCACGGATCATTAATATTGTCCAATCAATTGTTGATCCACTGGGAATTGTCGTTCAGGTGGTCACGTCACCACTTATTTCCCGAGAGACCTGGGAGAGTTCTGAGTTTGTTCTGGTTGGGTCAGACCTAGCTGGTGAATGTGTGGAGAATTTAGTTGCACGTCGGGCCCACCTGATCGTGGTTCACATTAAAGAATTCACTTCGACGGGGTTGCCAACCGAACCGAACTCCGAGCGTGACATTTGGCGCCATGCTGTGGCACTCGGTGCCGAAAATGTCTTGGAATTACCTACAGCCAACTTTTGGTTAGTCGATGCACTCTCACCATTTGCCGCCCCTGATCCGGTTGAGGCATTCCCGGGGGGAAACATGATTTCAATAATCGGAGGGAGTGGTGGTGCTGGCGCGTCCACTTTTGCTGCAAATCTAGCCGCAATTGCTCTTAATGAAGGAATGAGTTCGGTCGTGATCGATCTTGATCAATTCGGTGGCGGCATCGATCTGCTCCTTGGGGCCGAAGAAATCTCGGGTACCCGTTGGCCCGACATAGATCCCGGTTCGGGAAGGATCGCTGGTGAAACCCTGACCGCGGCGCTACCAAAAGTGAATGGAGTTTCATTTCTTTCACAGAGTAGAACCGCATTAAATGAGGCGTCACCTGAAGTGGTCGCCGCAGTTATTGACGCAGCCCGCCGAGCATTTGATTTAGTTGTGCTTGATCTGCCACGCGAACAGAGTGAGTGCAATGGCGTTGTGATCGGGCAGAGTTTGGTTACATGTGTCATCACGCGCAACCATGTTCGCCAAATTGCGGCAAGTATCTCGCTATCTCATTGGGTTAAAAAACTGGGTAGCCAAAATCGTTTTGTTCTGATTAGCGACTCAAAGGGGTTGGGGCTCCCAGATGTTTGCGGAGCCCTTGGAGATCAGGGACTCACGGAAATTGCCTTCATGCCCGCAATGACGACACGAGCAGACGAAGGTGAGCCACCGGGTATGAATTCCGGCTACCGGGAAGTTTGCCATGCGCTACTCGGAGAAGTCCGCAACCAACATTCGAAAAGTGCAGCATGAACCAAGCCCTTGCTACCAAGGTACGTAACCGACTTATCGCATCAAATGTCATGTCCTCGCGCACCCACGTTTTGCAAGCGTTGCGGGAGGAAGGGGTTGTCCTCAGCGAGGAATCGGCTGAGGAACTCGCCCTAGTTCTCGAGCGTGAGTTCAATGGCGCTGGAGTTTTGCAACCTTTGCTGGAGGAACGCGGTGTCACCGACGTTTTGGTTAACGGACCCAATGCAGTCTGGTGTGATCGGGGCCTTGGTCTTGAACTCACGGATATTGAGTTCAGCTCTGACAATGAGGTGCGGCGCCTTGCTCAGCGGCTTGCTTCAACAGCAGGTCGAAGACTCGATGACTCGGCACCCATGGTCGACGCCCAATTGCGTGACGGAACTCGACTGCATTGTGTACTCTCGCCGATCTCAACAGGTGGAACAACGATTTCACTTCGAATACCCAGTGCAAAAACGTTCACGGTGGAATCGCTGATCGCCACCGGATCAATCAATCAGGAGATTGCCGATCTGCTTATTTCCATGATTGGTGGCCGCTTAGCATTTCTCATCAGTGGCGGAACAGGCACTGGAAAAACTACAGTTTTATCGGCGTTACTTGCCCACGTGAATCCCGCGCACCGCATTGTGATTGTGGAGGATTCCTCCGAGCTCTCTCCCACGCACCCACATGTTGTTCGAATGCAGAGCCGACTCCCTAACGTTGAAGGGCAGGGATCCATCACTTTACGCGACCTTGTGCGCACATCACTGCGGATGCGACCTGATCGAATAGTCGTCGGTGAGGTTCGCGGCCCCGAGGTCGTTGAACTACTTACGGCTCTCAACACAGGGCACGAGGGTGGGTGTGGAACAGTTCACGCGAATAGCCCCCAAGCAGTACCAGCCCGACTGGCCGCTTTGGGGTTGACAGCCGGTATTGAGCGCGAAGCACTCCATGCGCTCATCGGTTCCGGGCTTGATGCCGTGATTCACTTGGCCCGGGTTGGTGGCCGCAGGTTCCTCGACGGAATTCACGTCCTTGATTTCGATCAACGGGGTCTCGTAACCACGCGAGCTGCACTCACCCGGCAAGGCGATTCGTGGGTTAAGGAAACTGCATGGTCTGAACTTGCCAGCCGCTGTGAACGTGGACAGGCATGATCTTTTTTGCTGCATTAGCTGTAGCGATCAGCACTTGGCTATTCATTCCCGATCGGGCACGAGGGCGCCTGGGATTTATCAATGAACATGAATCTGAAACCGTTAAATCAGTTGGTCGACACTTTTCATTAACTTCGCTGACTGACAGCTTGGGAAGTCGCAAACGCAAGGTCGCTAACAAACAGAGAGACCAAACCCTAAGTGCCATCTCCGCGCTTGCCTCTGAGCTCACCGCGGGTCATTCCCCGGAAACGTCATTGATCAATGTTGGGTCACACGTTTGGCCACTCGCATTTGCCGCTTCCGAAAGAGGAAGCGACACTACCTTGGCATTGACCCTCGATGCTCGTGCTCGACCAGAGTTACGTTCATTGGCGGCATGTTGGCAAGTTGGGCTAAACAGTGGCGCGGGACTGGGTGCAAGTATTTCCCAGTTGTGTATCGCATTACGTGCCCAACAGGAAGTACGAGCACACCTTGAAGCGGAACTGGCTGGGCCACGTGCAACTGCCGTGACTCTCGGATTTTTGCCCGTCATTGGCATTGGGCTCGGTTACATCTTGGGTGCTGAACCCTTAGCGTGGTTCGTCTCAGGTCTATTCGGTGTGGGAACTTTCCTGATCGGTGTTGGATTGACGCTGTTGGGACTTTGGTGGACATCGCGGATTGCAGGCCGCGTTGAGGCAAACCTGTGATCGTATTTGCGGCGATTTTGTCAGCCGTCAGTGTCTATTTTTTTCTTCAGCCACTTCCGGCAAAACGCAGACCACGGAACAGACTGTCACGGGTGCTGAGTAGTGAGGCTAGTAATAAGAATGACACAGCACAAAAAACTTTGGCCTCACCCGCATTTTTGAGGTTCATGGGAATAGCTGCTGGTGCGCTGCTCGGTTGGACTTTCGGCGGAATCGTCGGGCTTGTGGCTGGTGCTGGTGCGGGTTATTACCTTTTGCGAGCACTCAACAGGCGAGAGAACGCGCCAAGCACAATCGAGTTGGCAGCGGTGGCCCGAGACACCCCGGTCCTCATCGATCTCTTGGCGGCCACACTGGCCTCGGGGGCAACTATGCGGAGCGCTCTGTCAGCGGCGGTGAATGCCATGCAGGACAGTCCGCTTCAGAATCGACTTGCGCCCGTCTTGGCGGCAATTGAGCTCGGCGCGGACCCACGTGATGCTTGGAGCACCTTGATTGATGAACCTGTTTTGGGTCAACTTGCTGTGAGCGTCATGCGCTCCTACGACACGGGTGCAGGACTTGAACCGGTCCTCGTTGGCATTGCTGGTGAAATGCGACGTGAACACCGTTCAAACATCGAGGTTGCGGCACGCACCGCAGGCGTGAAAGCGGTTATTCCACTCGCGGTGTGTTTTCTGCCAGCATTCTTTGCACTGGGTGTTGTGCCGATTGTTGCCTCACTTGCTGAATCCACAGGGATGCTTACAGGCTGACCAACAATTCACAGTAGGTGCTTTGCATCTGTTTGCTTGTGCTTGCATGTTTCAAACTCACTCTGTAACCGAAACTCGGTTTACAGAGAGGTACTAATGGAAACACAACCCGCGAAAATCATGTCAGCATTGAAAGACGACACTGGACTTACCACCACTGAATACGCGGTGGGAACAGTTGCAGTTGCCGGCCTGAGTGGGCTACTGCTCAAGCTCCTGACGAGCGACAGCCTTCGAGACCTTATTTGGTCGGTCATCAGTAATGCATTCTCACGGTTCTTCGGTTAATAGTGAAAACTTGGATTGCAGTTTCCTTGGACTGGTTATCCAGTCCAAGGAAGCATTCCCGACCTCGTAGTGGGGTCCGACTGCGTAATGGGACCCGGTTTGGCAATGAAAAAGGAATGGCAACACTTGAAACGGCACTCATGGTCCCAGTTTTGTTTCTCATCACCTTTCTTTTTCTTTCCGGAATTGCCCTTGGCGTGCAGACCTTGGCCCTGAGTGATGCAACCCGAACCGCAGCCCGCGAACTAGCCCGCGGGGCCAGTGAGGAGTCGGTTCGAGAGGGCTTTTATCGCAGTGAGCCAACGGCCCAATTACAGATCGCTTGGGACGTTGACACGGTTTCAGTAACGACAATCAAGCCCGGTGAATTCGGGGTGAGTTTTTTGGGTCTCACCTCATTAAATTTAACCCAAAAACATGTCGCTCCACGGGAGTGGATCAATGCGCAATGATGAGGGAAGCGCAACCGTTCTTACCCTTGCACTTGGGTTTGTTGTTTGCTGCATGGGAGTGTTGGCCCTGCTATTTGTCCAACTGACGTTGGCCCGCGCGACTCTGGGAAGCTACGCGGATCTAGCTGCAATCGCAGCAGCGCAAACTAGCGGAGAGCCATGTGCAGCCGCTGCCTTGGTCAGTGCCCGCAACGGTGTTGAACTTTTCGCATGTGAAATTAACGGTGATCAATCTATTGTCAGAGTGCGAATGCCCGCACCGACTTTGCTCGGTCGATTTTCCAACATCAAATCTCTTTCGGTTACTGCTCGAGCTGGCTACTCAGTAAATTCAGAATCTTGATCGCTCCTGATTTACTCAGAGGTTCATTTCCATTCCCACACTTGGGTGACTGAATGCAACCGGGACAACCGAAGTCACAGGGGCAGGCCATCACGGCTTCACGTGTTGCACTCACCCACTGCAAAGCGTTGTCATAACCGAATTCGGAAATTCCAGCCCCACCTGGCAGCCCATCGTAAATAAATATTGTGATTTCGCCGGTATCCGGGTGCATGGGAGTGGACACCCCACCGATATCCCAACGGTCGCAACTTGCAAACAGTGGAAGCATGCCGATACTGGCATGTTCGGCTCCGTGAATTGCTCCGGCAATGTCGGTGTCTTCGACATTAGTGTCAATCAGCGGGAAGGTCCACCACACGGCTTTTGTAGTTAAGGATCGAACGGGTAGGTCAAGTAGGACCGTTCCCAGATTCTCTCCGGTAAAATGCCTGCGCGCGAATGAAACAGTTTGAGAGGTGACTTCGACTTCACCAAAATGAATGCGCAGACTGGACGTGATTTCCTCAGATTTTTCTTCATTTATGACATGAATATTGCTAATGTCCCGCGCGAAAGTTGTGTAGTCCACCGGGGTTGCTTCAACTAAGGCAACAGCTGCTTCAAGGTCAAGTTCGTGAACAACAAATGTTTCACCCTGGTGGGTGTAGACCGCTCCCTCGTGAACGCTTCGGTGTGAAGCCGCATGGTCCACGTAACCGCATAACCTTCCCGTGCCGATCTCAACAACGCGAACGGTTTCCCCACCCGTGCCTCGAAGATCCGCGAGTGCGCTTGCTGCTTGAGTTTGTGTCCAGAACCAACCGGTTGGTCGTTTTCGAAGGAGCCCCTGATCCACGAGTGTCTCTAAAACGTCGGGGGCATTCTCTGGGAAAAACCGTGAAAGATCCTCAGCGGTTAAAGGGAGCTCCTGGGCAGCTGCGCAAAGGTGTGGCGCCATAACGTATTCATTTGAAGGATGTGAAATTGCAACCTCAACATCAGAGTCAAAAAAGGATTCGGGGTGGTGAAGTACATAGGTATCTAGCGGATCTTCGCGCGCGATGAAAATTGCGAGTGCTTCTTCGCCACTGCGACCAGCGCGACCGACCTGTTGCCACAAAGACGCCTTGGTACCGGGCCAACCCGCTGTGATCACAATGTCCAGTCCGGTGATATCAATCCCAAGTTCCAAAGCATTCGTTGCAGCCATCGCACGAATTTCTCCTGAGCGAAGGTCTCGCTCAAGTTCACGGCGCTCGTGGGCGAGATAACCGCCACGATAGGCACGAACCATATGTTCGATCTCAGCCGAATCGAAGTCTGCAAGCAGTAGTTCCTTGGTCTCCGCCGATACGTATTCAACCCCGCGTCGTGAACGAGCGAATGCGACAGCCTGACTCCCACTGGGGACAATTCGAGCGAGCAGTCGTGCACTTTCGTCGAGCACACCCCGCCTAGTCTCGGTGTTAAGGATTGTGGGGGGTTGCCAAAAAACGAAAGTGCGTTGCGGGACCGCAGCGGTGTTCTCCCGAAACGAAGTTGCCGCTCGCCCCGTGAGCATCTCCAAGCTAAGAGTGGGGTTCCCTGAAGTAGCTGACGCCGCCAAAACAGTAGGTGAAGCACCGTACTTGTTTGCGATTCGGAGCAATCGCCGAATGATCATCGAGACATGCGCACCGAAGACACCTTTATATGTGTGTGCTTCATCGATAATCACGAACTGTAAGTGTCGAAAAAAATGTGACCAATATTTATGTCCTGGCAAAATCGAAAAATGAAGCATGTCTGGGTTTGTGAGTAAATAGTTTGCGTGCTTGCGCAACCACTGCCGATCCTCATGGGAAGTGTCACCGTCGTACACCCCGGCCCGAATACCCGGAACCGCCCACGAATTCAAGGTCTCAAGTTGATCGGCGGCAAGGGCTTTGGTTGGGGAAAGGTAAAGCACCGTTCCCCCGGCCAATGCCGAGGTGAGAGCAGGCGTATTAAAAGCGATGGTCTTGCCCGTTGCTGTCCCCGTCGCAAGAATTGAATCGGTGCCACCATGCGCGCTTTGCGCAAAATCAACCTGGTGCTTCCACAGAGCTGTAATACCCTCGCGCTCCAGTGAGGAGCGAAATTCGGGGGGAATCCATTCTGGCCAAGGACTCATGGTGCCGGGGTTCTCGGGGATCACCCGCAGATGCACGATTTCCTCACCCGTGTCCATGAGGGAGTGGGGATCGGGGAGCATAGGGACATCTTGCCTTGGGCAGACGACATTGCCTTCTTGTGCCAAGGTGGGGGAGTGGAATTCGTGTTGGGTACCGGGGCCGGCGAGTCAGGGGTTGACGTAAACGTCGTTTACTGCGCCGGAAGTCTTGACCTAGAAACGGTCGACGAGTTCAAACACAGGGTCCTTCCCTTGCTCGTTGCAGGGGCTCCATCATTGGTAATTGACCTCGGTGGAGTCGGTTTTATGGACTCAACTGGGTTGGGCGGCCTGATAGCAGCCTTAAAACATGCCCGGGAAGCCGAAATTGGGCTGGATTTGGTGGTCAGCACAGAACGGGTTTCGCAACTTCTCGCTCTCACAGGGGTTGACGTCCTATTACCAATATACGAATCCCAACAACTGGCCTTGGCATCGAATTAGTCACATTTTTTCGACCCTCCCGGTAATTTCGGGCGTCAATCGGTAGGCTCGCCCCGAACGTTTAGGGGAATTACTGGTGCGTGCACGAGTTATTTGACCGAAACAAAAGTGTGAAATGCGACGGTAATGAACCGCGCTAATCAATGAGGAGACCAATGATCAAGTTAGCAGATGTCACGTTGGAGGGGAGCAACCAAAGCATTGTCATCGCTGTTGCTGTCATTGCCATCGCAGCACTGTTTGTTGCAGCTGTTCTCGTGCGCCAAGTACTCAGCGCCG
>JAFMCP010000074.1 GCA_017857705.1 Candidatus Nanopelagicales bacterium | reverse complement strand
GATTCGGGGACCAGAAATACCTCGACGCGTGGACAGCTCAATTCGGGAAGCGTGTCCACGTACTCGCTGCTGTGGAAAAGACTCAAGCCCCTTGGAATGCAGTGAGTTTTGATCCTGACTCCGCAGTTCTTTACCATTTTCACCGATTGCGCCTGGCAACCAGCCACCGCGCTTATGTCGGGACCTACCGACTCCCCCACAAGACCATTCGCACTATTTATCGCCCTTATCTCGCCGATATCCGCGAATCACTCGCGGAACTAGATCGAATCGGTATCCCATTTGAGCCCCAAGTTAAGCCGCTTACCGGTTGGGCTCTCGTTAAAGACTGGTTGGACTTTCATCGACACAATTGGCGTAGCCCACTCGCTCCCTATTCAGTGACGTATTGATTGAGCCTCTCAAAGACTCCTAACTTGGTTGTAAAACATGATCAGCTGATCCAAGGAACCAACATTGTGTAGGTAGGGGGTTCCGTCCATCCCCACCCACGCCGATAACGGGACAATTAACCAGGCCAGCGCTTCAACGTAGACGTAATCCTTCCTGCCGAATTGGTTCACCGAGCGCGCAAAGACCACAGTGATAATTGACAGGCTTAGCATAGAAGTCATAACAAAAACCCGCGTGTGATCCAACGTAAAGACAGCGGGAATCAAACACAATACGAACGCAGTTAAAAGGGTTGCCTGTTGTTTTCTCCGAACAGACAGGGTTGTAACCACGATGAGCCCCCAAGAACCTGCGAAAAGTGATAACAGAAATACGGCCCAAAAATTGACTGAGGTCACAAAGGAAATGCGGAACCACTCCGCGGTCCAAAATGCACCACGACCGAATGCCCCTGATTCCGAGCTCACTGTGAGTATGAATGTCAATGCGAGCTTTCCGGAAATTAATCCACTTAGCGTGAATATGAGTTGCCTTAAACTCAAAAAGTTGACTGGAAGGCGATCCCGCAAAGCCACAATCACGAGGTAGACCGCGATCACAGCGAATGAAGACTGCTCGAAATGTTGGAAACCAATTACGACACCGGCAAGAAAAATTGGAAGTGTCTTCTTATACGTCCATGACAGCAAGACCAATGCAAAGCCAATTATAGTAAAAGGGTCATAGCTCCCAAGAAAAATCAGAAGTATCGCCACCCAAGGAGAGAGGATTACCAATCTAAACGCCATAAGTCGTGAACTTCGAGGAGTCATAATGGCCACCCACCAAAGCGTGAGAACCAATGCGGCTACAAGCGCAATTGCGTACAAGCCAAGAAAGACCACGGGATCGTTATTTCCGATGATTGTGAAAATTAATGAACCAATCGGACTTGTCGCCGAAAAGGCTGAGTATTGCGCCAAATCATTGAACGGCCAACCGAAAGCTGAATCCGCCGCAGTTGCGATCCCCGGTATGGTGCTTAATCCAACTCGTGCCACAGCCCAGAACACGGAAGCCACAACGAGCAACAGCGCTATTAAGGGGAAACTATTTCGAACTTTCTCATTCATTATTGACGCTCCGGATTTGTGTCGCCATGCATAGATCCTTGAAGGAATGGACCAGGTTTGACCCAATAACATTCCACGGGCGTTACCCGAGCCTCCATGATGAGTTGATTAAGTCGCCAGTCAATGGGCACGCTGGGAAGGATCCCCTGCACTTCTATCGCCCGTGCGAATTCACTAGCAAAATCGAGTGAATATATATTGGCGCAGACCGTGTTGGATATTGCCGGAGAAATCTCAAGTAGCTCTGATCCATTCGTAAGTGCGAGCACGGGATTACCGGCTGAAACAATCCCGTCTACCCTCAGTTCAACAGTGTCAATGGACTCAGAAAGATTGACAAAAATGCTCCTTGCGGGGTGGCCGAGAAATTCAAGTACGGTTCCTAAAACACCCGCTGTTCTTGCCGGGTCTGCGAATTGGGCGTCATCCTCAATAATGAGCACCCAATCGGCACCGCTCGCAATTCCCTCTTTCAATACACGCAGATGAGACAGATCGATGTTGGCTAAACGTGCGAGCGAATGTGAATTGAATAGATAGGAAATAGTCCTTTTAACAAACATGCCGCTGAAGAAGATGGCTCCGTGCTTACGGGTGAGGGAATCTGAGCCAGTTGAATCCCGCACGTATTTATCCCAGGCCTTTTCAATCTGAACCTGCCTCCACGCTGATGTGACTCGATCAACGATCCCAATCACTCTCCCGCTTGACTGGAAATCATTTCGATCACTGATGAGCGTGACAACATTTATTCCGAGTTGACTCAAGGAATTAGCTAATTCATTAATTCTCTGGGTTGACTGACCCTCCGAATTGAAACGAGAATTCGGGTGAGTGACTAGCCCTATAAATATTTTTGGAATATCACCCATTTTGGAACCCTATCGCGGGAGCGGACGTTCATCCATTTACTAGGCTCTAGACATGTCCTTCGAGGAGTCAGACGGTTCTCCACTTCAACTAAGTGTTATCACGGTCGTGAGAGATGACTCATCGGGTTTTAGCGAAACCCTAAAGTCACTGAATGAGCAATCGCTGACAGAATTCAATTGGGTGGTTGTTGACAGTTCAGCGGATCGGACCGCTATTTCCTCCCTTTTGGAATCCTCTGGGAGATCCGCAGATTACCTCTGGGTTGAACCCGAGGGTATTTACCCAGCGATGAACCTGGGAGCTAGCCTCTCAAAAGGCCGTTATCTCTTTTTTCTCAATGCTGGTGACACATTGTTCAATTCTGACACGCTACGTCGTGTCGACGAGGCCCTGGCAGCAACCTGTCCCCTGTGGGCCTTTGGGAACATTGACTTTTGGAACCAAAAAGGCCAGCAACTCACTGAACCACATTGGGATTACAATACGGAGCAACAACACAGATTTGCTCGCGGCAGGTTCCCTGGTCATCAAGGTCTCTTTGTTGGCAAGAAAGCATTTGAGGCTCTGGGCGGGCTTGATACTCAATTCTCAATCGCCGCCGATTACCACATGGTTTGTCGGCTCTCTCAAATCCAGGCACCACTTGAACTTGGGTTTTTGGTGGCAAACTTCACTCAAGGGGGGGCATCAACTGTTTCGTGGCGCACGGCACAGAAAGAATTTCGTAAGGCTCGAAAGATGGTGTTCCCGCCGAACTTGGTTGATCGACTTGAGGAATTACTCTTCGGAGTGAAGGCATACGCATCTCACATGATCGTCAACCGCCGTTCAATCTCGGGGTAATAGGATCACGCACGTGCAGGTCAACCTCGAAAGATCCTTCCTGGGAAAAATTGGGCTCCAAATTGGCAAAGTCTTCCCGCAATTTGACGCCACTATTTGGCAGGTAAAACGCAAACGGCACTGCGCGCAACAATCTAAAGCCCTGTCCGCATTGGCTTCCCAACTTCCCCGTGAAGGGGTGGCCGAAAGACCGATCCACCTAGTTGTAACGGCACACCACGGACCAGATGCACACAATTGGCACATTGCTGGAGGCAACATCGGCTTTGAGACTTACCTTTCAGCCGTGGAACTCCTTGGTGAAGAAAATGTCTCACTTTTTGGCGCCGGCAAGGACGAGCCGGAAATTTCTTGGCACTCGCGACTACTTGAACTGATGGCCGAAAAAAAAGCAACGCATCTCATCGGCCAAATAGAAATTGATCCCAATCAAGCCTCAAACTGGTCGTGGGATGTCTTAGCAACAGTTTTCAACCAATACTGGGACGGTGTATTCATCGGTTTAATGTACGACTCGGCATTTGAGTGGCTGCGCCTAAAAACAAAGAGGATCGGCAAGATTTACCCGCGATTACTCTATGTCGACATTGCCGAGCCTATCACCGGTTATGTCATTCCTGGCAGGCCTGAGGTGGGTCCAGTAACCATGCCTATGAGTCAAGCTAGTGTGAATCGAATTGATGAATACGTGAGTGGCTTGGAAAAAGTGCATCAGGTTTCATTTATCGGCGCTCTTTATGACTACAGAGTTGATCTGATTAACGCTTTAAAATCAGACGGATTCGACGTGGTTGTGAATCCTCACCGGCCTTCCAGCACCTCGGATTACCTTGAGAGCAGGACGAACCAACCAACTTACCTGGACTACATGGCAGGACTCGCACAGAGTGAGCTCACTATAAACTTTTCGCTGGCTAGTGGTGATCCACACGAGCAATACAAAATCAGAGTCCAAGAAGCCTCTCTCGTTGGGACCATCTGTCTTACCGACGACCGCGAACGAACCCGGTTGTTTTTTGAACCTAATGAATATCGTTTCTTCGAATCGATTAGTTCAATTGAGAAGGTTGTCGAGTCAACACTTAGCGATCCAAGCCAGCTAGCACGAGATCAAAGTGCCGCAAAGACGCGAGCCCAAGTTCTAGCAAAAACGAATTTCTGGGGAAAGATCAATGACACTTTGGATCTGCGACGGCTTCGGTCTCTGATCTGAAGAACTAAATCGTTTTTGCTATTTCACGGAAATAGGCAATAGTTCGATCGAGTCCTTGATCCAGGGGAATAGTTGGTTCCCAACCCAGTTGCTGCTTGGCGCGCGTGATGTCTGGTTGCCGGCGAACCGGGTCATCTTGTGGCAACGGCCTGATCTCTATGGAACTTGTAGTTGGAATCTTCTCCACAATCATCTCGGCCAGCTCTTTGACCGTAAACTCACCCGGATTACCTAAATTAATCGGTCCAGTAATTGACGCATCGCTTTTCATCATGGCGACCAGCCCGTCAATCAGGTCATCCACGTAACAAAATGAACGTGTCTGGCTCCCATCCCCGTATAGGGTGATCGGGTTTCCCGTTAATGCTGACATGACGAAATTGGAAACCACACGGCCGTCTTGTGGGTGCATGCGCGGGCCGTAGGTGTTAAACAAACGCACCACTTTTATTTCAAGATTATGTTGACGCCAATAATCAAAGAACAAAGTTTCCGCGGCTCGCTTGCCTTCGTCATAGCAAGCACGAGGACCAATCGGATTCACGTTCCCCCAGTAATCCTCATTCTGTGGGTGAACAAGTGGGTCACCGTAGACCTCGGAAGTGGATGTCAGAAGCACTCGGGCACCCGTTCGTTTTGCGAGGCCGAGCACATTAATGGATCCGTGCACCGCTGTCTTTGTCGTTTGCACCGGATCACGCTGATAGTGGACCGGAGAGGCTGGGCAGGCAAGATGGTAAATCTCATCTACCTCGACGTACAAGGGGAAAGTAATGTCGTGGCGAAGTAGTTCAAAGCGCGGATGGTCCAAAAGGTGCGCGACATTCTCGCGAGTAGACGAGTAGAAATTGTCAACACACAGCACGTCATTACCTTCAGAAATTAACCGATCACATAAATGTGATCCAATAAATCCTGAGCCGCCGGTAACGAGCACCCGCTTGCTTGCACCCTTCATGACTTCCTTCCCAACTTCGATCGAAGTAAACGGTACGCCTGCCGAGTCAACCCCGTGACGTGGGCTCCGTACACATTTTTATTAGTCCACTTGTCCATTGCGCGATCCTGAGTCACTGGCAGTGACTCTAGAGGAAAAGTAAGTTGACCGGTGGGTTGCAGGTGAGGTGGTACTTCCTGCGTGTGGGTTGAGTCAATTCCCCAACCAATATTGGTCACCAGGTTCACATTGGGAGTCACGGTGAGACCCCCTTGACGCATAGCGCAGTAGACAAGCTGTAAATCCCAAGTGTTCACCGCCATTCGAGCCATCAAATCGAAGTTGGCTGACCACAGTACAAACGCCTCCGGTGACCCACCCACAGTTGTTAGTAGTTTCTTAGCCGAGAGTTGTTTGCGCCACCCACTTATATCAAGGGAATAGGTCTCCCAGCGATCGCGCCAAGTTGCCCAGCCCCACACCTGCGGAACACTGCAGAAACGGTATTGAATCGCGGTGTTCAACCTTGTCGCGGGAATTCGATTTGACCCAGTGATACCAAAAACTCGGCGGTCGTCGCGGTAACGGTTGAGCATTTCACTCACGAAAGGAAAGAAGTCAGGTGTTGGAATAATGTCGTCTTCAAGGATTATTCCCTCGCTCACGTGGCCAAAGAACCACGTTATTGCCCCTGAGACCCCCTCTGCGCACCCTAAGTTGACCTCGCGAAATAGCGTGTGGATTTCGCACGGCCAGTCAATCTCCTTCACCAAGTCTCGGGTGGCCTGTACTTTTTCTGGATCGCCAGCAGAACCAATTCTGGGTCCATCAACAGCGAAATAGACCGACCGTGGGGCGGCTATTCGCACCGCATTTATCACCGATCGCATGCTCTCCGGTCGGTTAAATCCGATCAGGAGAACTGGTACGTCAGTCTGAGTCATTCTTGCTCTGAAGCTTTTTAATTTCTAATTTCATGAGTGCGATTTCTTCGGCAAGTCGACGGATGCGAGCCTCATGCTTACTGAGTTCGTAACTGAGTTGAATGGAAACCACAACCAAGATCACGAGAGCCACAAAAAACAGTAGGTTGGAAGGGATCTCCACCCCGAGTTGATCACTTATCCACCGCAAGGAATTAGGAAAGATCGTAAAAACAAGTGCAGATGCCGTGACAAGTAGCCAAAGGACGGCGTACTTCTCCTTGAGAACACCCTTGCGCAGCAGCCACAAAATGAAGACAAATAGAAACAGCGAGGCAATCGCCGCGAGAATTGTTGGGGCCATCAGGCTTCTTCCTCTCGACGCGGCGCAGTTCGCTTCAAAGCATTCACCAAAAGTGCGAGTGATGCGCGACCGAGATACAAAGTCGACCACACGGCATTCTTGCTGGGCCGGCCAATCTCCCGGTAATACATGGTTACCGGGGTCTCACCAACACTAAGTCCAGTGCGAATCGCAATAGCAAGTGATCCAACCGTGTCACCCAAGTACTCGGCCGGGTAGTTCCGGTGAAACAGCTGGATCGCGCGGGTGCCTGCGGATCTAAATCCTGAGGTTGGATCCGTTATCGGTGACTTGGCCATTTTCGACAGGGTGCGAGACAGTAACCGCATGGCCCAGCGGCGCGGGCCTTTGACGTGGTAGGTCGAATCGGAGTGGAATCGAGTTCCCACCACAATGTCGTACTGGTCTAGCCCGGCAATCAGGGCGTGGAGTTCGGCTGGCTCGTGCTGACCGTCGGCGTCAACCTGAACGATTGCCTGATACCCCTCACGAAAGGCGTAGAGAAAGGCTGTGCGCATAGCCCCACCCACTCCAACATTGAAGGGGAGCGAGACCACGATCGCTCCAGCATCTTTTGCAACCAGCGCCGTGGAGTCGGTTGAGCCGTCATTGACGACAAGAATGTCGACATCTGGTTCATGTTGCTGAATTCTGCCTATTACCTCTGCAATGGAACCTTCTTCATTCCAAGCCGGAATGGCTACCAAGGTTCTACGACTACTCACAAGGTGGACGTTAGTCCAAGTGTCTCCGTTGGTGCCTGAGGCGTGCCTACTCAGGTCTGATTTAACGCTTGGTGATAGATGGAGGCCGTCTCCCGGGCGGTCTTCTGCCAGGAGAACTGGGCGGCTTGCGTCAGCCCGAGTTCATGTAACCGAGCGCGTTCCTTTGGATCGGAAAGTACCGCGTCCATGTGCTGCGCCAGTTGCCCCGAATTGCCCGGGGTGAAATAACGGGCAGCTAGCCCGCCCACTTCCGGCAAACTGGACGTATCCGCCAAAATTTGGGGGGTGCCCGATGCAAGTCCTTCAAGAGTGGGCAACCCGAACCCCTCATAGCGTGATGGAACAACGCACAACTCTGCCTGCGCGTAAATCGAAGGTAACTGCTCTTCAGTAGCTGAGAGCCAGTTGATCCGATTCCCGCCCTCGAGAGAGGCCCACTGCTTGCGTTCAGCCGGAGTTGGTGCCCCTCCACCAACGTAAATCAGTGTGACATCTGGATGGTCCCCAGCAATCTGTGTAAACGCCTGTGTCAATGTCCAGGCATCCTTGTAGCCCGATCGATTGCCTACATGCAAGACATACCTTGGGGGCAAGGAAGGGTCGTGCGCCGCATTGGGGTTGAAGGCAGGGTTCGCGCCCAAATACACGACGGACATGGGCGCCTGGAGATCAGGCCAAATCCTTTGAACGTCATTGAGGGTTGACTGCGAAATACAAATCACATGATCCGCTGCCTCAAGAAACTTGCGCTTCCTTGTTGCAAAATCCAAGCGCCTCTTTGTGTTTCGCATTA
>JAFMCP010000073.1 GCA_017857705.1 Candidatus Nanopelagicales bacterium | reverse complement strand
TTGAGAGTTGCTCGGCAACGAATGCATCCGTTGGGCTTGGACCAATGTCAATACCCTCGGCATCAACATTCATCTCACGAGCGAGGCCAAAGAGTTCAACCAAAGTTGAACCAGCAGAAGCGACCGCATCACGTGGAAGCATGCATGGCTTGGTCTCAACGTCGAGGATCAGCTTGTCGAAGTCGGTGCGCTGCTCAACACGAGTAGCCTCAACCTTGTAACTGACCTTGAGCACTGGCGAGTAGATGGAGTCAACCGGAATGCGGCCAATCTCCTGCTCTGGGTGCTTGTTCATGGTTGACGGAACGTAGCCGCGACCGCGCTCAACAACGAGTTCGATCTCGAGCTTGCCCTTGTCATTGAGGGTTGCAATGTGAAGTTCTGGGTTGTGAACCTCAACACCTGCTGGTGGCTGAATATCAGCTGCGGTCACACTGCCTGAACCTTGCTTGCGCAGGTACATAACGACTGGCTCATCAATATCACTGGAGACAACGAGCCCCTTGAGGTTCAAAATAATCTCAGTGACGTCTTCTTTGATTCCGTCAATCGTGCTGAACTCGTGCAGGACACCATCAATACGAATGCTAGTTACTGAAGCACCCGGGATCGATGAGAGCAATGTGCGACGAAGTGAGTTACCAAGTGTGTAACCAAAACCTGGCTCAAGGGGTTCCAACACGAAACGTGAACGGAACTCGCTGATGGGTTCTTCGGTGAGAATTGGACGCTGACTAATGAGCACTTTTTGTTTCCTTCCAGCGATACCCTCTATTTGATATCGCGTTTCTCAGCTCGATTCGAATGAATCGAGATTGGTTACTACTTGGAGTAAAGCTCAACAATGAGTTGTTCGTTGACCTGAGTGTCGATCGCCGCACGAGCTGGGATCGAGTGGACAAGGATGCGCATTTTCGATGGCACAACCTCGAGCCAAGCTGGGACAGTCTTTTCACCGATCTCAGCATGAGCCACAATGAAAGGAGTCATTTGCAGCGAGCTGGGACGAACATCGATGACGTCATTCGGGGATACCCGAAATGACGGAATGTCGACCTTCTGGCCATTGACCAAAATGTGACCGTGGTTGACCAACTGGCGAGCCATGTCGCGACTCTTTGCGAAACCAGCGCGGTACACCACGTTGTCCAAACGGCTTTCAAGGATCTTAAGCAGGTTCTCGCCGGTCTTGCCGGGTTGACGCTGTGCTTCCTTGTAGTAGTTAGAGAACTGCTTCTCCAAAACACCGTACATACGGGTTGCCTTCTGCTTCTCCCGAAGCTGCAACAAGTACTCGCTCTCCTTTGACCGACCGCGACCGTGCTGGCCGGGTGGGTAGGGACGCTTTTCAAACGGGCATTTTGGTGACTCGCACTTTGAGCCTTTGAGGAACAACTTCATTTTCTCGCGGCGGCACCGCTTGCAATCTGCGTCCGTATAACGCGCCATGATTATCTCCTATTTTTCTAAGTGTTGTAAAAAAGGTCCGCGAATTAAACGCGTCGACGCTTCTTTGGACGGGTTCCGTTAAATGGCACTGGCGTTACGTCAGCGATTGAGCCAACTTCAAGCCCTGTTGCTTGCAATGAACGAATTGCAGTCTCGCGACCTGAACCCGGTCCCTTGACGAATACGTCAACCTTGCGCATGCCGTGTTCCATTGCGCGACGAGCAGCAGATTCAGCTGCTAACTGTGCAGCGAAGGGTGTGGACTTGCGGCTACCCTTGAAGCCAACCTGGCCGGCTGACGACCATGCAATAACTGCACCGGTCGGGTCGGTGATGGAAACAATGGTGTTGTTAAACGTGCTCTTAATGTGAGCGTGACCGTGTGCCACATTCTTCTTTTCCTTGCGACGCACTTTCTTTGCGCCTGGACCTTTGGGGGCCATGTGTGATTCCTATTCTTTAGAGGTTTGGGATTCGCAATTACTTGCGAGATCGTTCGCTTAGACCTTCTTTTTACCGGCAACTGTCTTACGTGGACCCTTGCGCGTACGCGCATTTGTGTGGGTACGTTGCCCGTGGACGGGAAGACCCTTGCGGTGACGAATTCCCTGATAGCAACCGATTTCGACTTTACGGCGAATATCAGCTGCAACCTCGCGGCGCAGGTCACCTTCTACTTTGAGATTCGTTTCGATCCAGTCGCGCAATGCGAGTGTTTGATCGTCGGTGAGATCCTTCGATTTCATTTCAGGATCAATACCGGTCGCTTCAAGGGCTTTAGCAGCCTGTGAACGGCCAACACCGTATACGTAGGTTAGTGCGATTGCCATGCGCTTTTCGCGGGGCAGATCGACACCAATAAGTCGTGCCATGGGCGTACTCTCTTTTCAGTAATTCACGGGGTCGTGTGGTGGGAGGACCAATCCAGCCCGCCAAGGCTGGTCTTCGGCCCCGTGGCCGAAGGTGTCGTCCGTATCTCTTGATACGGGGTCGGGTTCTCCCTGTACTTGGTGTCCGGGTTTTCTCTCCCTGTAACACCCCAGTGCTTAGAGCAATAAAAATTTATGCTTTTAGCCCTGGCGTTGCTTGTGACGAACGTTTTCACAAATAACCATGACGCGACCGTGGCGACGGATGACCTTGCACTTGTCGCAGATCTTTTTGACGCTGGGTTGCACCTTCATGGTTACTCTTTCTCGAGTTTCTAGTGAAAACGGTTATTACTTGTAACGGTAAACAATGCGGCCACGGGTGAGGTCATAGGGCGACAACTCAACCACAACGCGATCATCGGGAAGAATCCTGATGTAATGCATCCGCATTTTGCCACTGATATGGGCGAGCACTTTGTGCCCGTTATCTAGCTCAACCCGAAACATTGCATTAGGCAAAGACTCAGTGATCAAACCCTCAAGCTCGATCGCGCCATCTTTCTTAGCCATGTACTCCGCTTCCCTATGATTACTGCCAGAAATGATCACCACTTCAGCCGTCAGAGTCTACGCAACACCCGTCACCACCATGAAGTTGGGGTCCATTCCCCTAGGGCTCCTCCATCTTACTGGCAAATATTCCGCCCGATATGGCCTTTTTGCCCGAAATTCGCTAAAAGGAGCTGGGCCGTCATCATCAACTACTCCATGAATGGGTCGGACATTGGCGCGGACAGCAGGAGGAACATGAGACGGAAATTCATCCGCGTTACCCAAATTGACATGCGACGAGCCCTGCGCAAGAGTCAGCGCATGAGCGCCCAGGCCATGTTTGGCCCTTTTGTCCCATCATCTAACCGCCTAGATCCCATCACCACAATCATTGCCCAAGGCGAGCAGAGAGTCCCCACCCTCCTTCCAATTAGATACTCACGGATGTCACAAAGTGCATTCGCTTTTTATCGCGGTAGCGCTGTCCTCATGGCCAATGATCTCGGCCCATTGCCCAACTCTGGATTAACCGTTCAGCTGTGTGGCGATGCACATTTGGGAAATTTCGGAATTTTTGCGACTGCCGATCGCCGAACAATTTTCGATGTCAATGATTTTGATGAAACATTTCCCGGCCCATTCGAATGGGATGTACAACGCATGATCACGAGTTTCGCAATAGCCGCTGCGGATAGATCAGAAGAATGCCAAGAATCAGTAATCCGTGCGGGAGCTGAGTCCTACCGAACTGCAATGGCTGCATTTGCAACGTCAACATTTGTCGACACGTGGTACTTCCGTATTGATGAAAAAAGTTTGAAAGCTGTGACAAAAAGTGGTGCGCTGTCTGAAAGTGGAATGGCCAAGATGAATAAGGGCTTCACTGCAGCGGAGAAACGTGATCAGTGGTCAGCTATCAGAAAATTAACCGTCGAAGTTGATGGCCAACGTCAGTTTGTCAATAAACCTCCCCTAGTTGTTCGACTCTCGCTCGCAGAAGGAGTGAAGGAAGCCATCGGCACCGCATTTGAACGGTACAAAGAAACACTTTTATGTGATCGCCGCATCCTGCTTGATCGCTACCACATAGTTGACTTTGGTCACAAGGTTGTTGGAGTTGGCAGTATCGGCCTGCTCGCATACATAGTTCTGTTGCAAGGGCGCGATGCCAATGACCTGCTGGTGCTTCAAGTTAAGCAAGCTGTTGAGAGTGTGCTTGAACCTTGGGTTCCCAAGGTAGCTCCACAAAGCCACAGCAAACGCGTCACGGACGGCCAGCGAAATATTCAGGCCGCAACGGATGCCTTCTTGGGCTGGGTCGACGGAGCGGGTGGAAAGAGTTATTACATCCGTCAATTGCGCGATAAGAAGTGGTCCCCTGACGTTGATTCATTTAGCGACAAGGACCTCCGGGCTTATGCCCAAATCTGTGGAGGTGCCTTGGCTAGGGCACATGCGCGCTCAGGCAACGCAGAGGCAATTTCGTCATTTATCGGGACTGACACTGCATTTGATGAAGCCGTTCACAATTTTGCTGTGAGCTACGCGCAACAGTCCAAGGCCGACTACAGCGCATTCCTTGAAGCAATCGCCGCGGGCAGCATCTCAGTCAATAATCCTGATTCAATGTTCTCCGAACTTTCACTTCGCACAGACGGTGCATTCAATTTAATTTAGTGGTTGGTGCTAGTTGGTTAATTGTCTCTGTTGCTCGTAAGGATTTGAGGTCCAGATTCAGTGATCGCAACCGTGTGTTCCCAGTGGGATGCCCAGTTGCCATCGGATGTAACAACGGTCCAGTCGTCGGACAAAGTCAGTACCTCGGGGGATCCGATTGTCACCATAGGCTCTAGGGCAAGCACCATGCCAACCTTTAGCTCCAGACCTTGATTGGCATACCCGTAATTCGGTACCGGAGGGTACATGTGCATCTCGGTACCGATTCCATGACCGACGTAATCTTCGACGATCCCATAATTTCCAGCGCTCCGAATGACGGTTTCAATTGCCGAGCCGATGTCACCCATTCGGTTCCCTGCGACCGCCGCCCCAATGCCAGCAGCAAGCGCCGCCTGAGTTACATCGGACAATTTTTGTATTTCTGGTTGTGGACTCAATGACGCGATCACGCTGATCGCAGCGTCGCCGTGCCAACCATCCACAATTGCGCCACAGTCTATTGAAACCAAGTCCCCTTCTTTTACAACTCGATCACCGGGGATTCCATGCACAACCTCTTCATTGATCGAAGTACAGATCACCGCGGGAAACCCGTAGTAGCCCAGAAAAGACGGTGTTGCCCCTGCTCCAAAAATGCATTCGCGTGCAATGGCGTCTAATTCTCTGGTTGTGATACCTGGAGTGACACTGTGCGCAAGGGTCTGCAACGTATCCGCTACTACCTTGCCGGCAATACGCATTAATTCAATGTGTTGTGGCGTCTTGATTTGAACCCGCTCTTTTTTGCGAAATCCCATGTTGTCGCTTAGGAATTAATCGCAAGCAGGATTGCAGTGGTGACAGACTCAATTTCTCCGAGTCCATCAACCTGCACGAGTAGGTCACGGCTTTGATACACCTCAATTAGCGGTGCGGTTTGTTCGGCATAAACCTCAAGACGACGTCGCAACACGTCTTCGGTGTCATCGGTGCGCCCCTGCTCGGCTGAGCGCCTTACGAGCCGAGCGACAACCGCGTCAACATCAACGGTCAATTCAATAACGCAGTCGATCTTGGTCCCAGCTGATCGCAACATTGCATCAAGTTCAGCAACCTGCTCAACAGTTCTGGGGTAGCCGTCGAGAATGAAACCTGGACGTGCGTCTTCATGGGTAAGTCTGTCCCGCACCATGGCATTGGTGATTCCGTCGGGGACGTACTCCCCCGCATCCATGTAGGACTGCGCCTCTTTTCCAAGGGGGGTGCCCTGAGTGACATTCGCTCGGAAGATATCTCCAGTGGATATATGAGGAATGCCTAGTGCACTAGACAGCAATGCCGCCTGAGTGCCTTTACCCGCCCCAGGTGGGCCCATGAAAACGATGCGCATACGACGGGAGCCTATCGGAGTAGAAACGAACTGGAGTACTTACTGACCTACTTGAGGAAACCTTCATAATTGCGTTGCTGTAATTGGGCCTGAATTTGCTTCACCGTGTCCAAGCCCACACCCACCATGATCAAAATCGAAGTGCCACCGAAGATGAATTGCGTCGAGACACCCAAGAAGTCGAAAGCGAATACGGGCAAAATCGCGATTAAACCTAGATAGAGCGAACCCGGTGCAGTCAGTCGAGTGAGCACGTAATCGAGGTATTCAGCGGTTGGGCGCCCAGCCCGAATTCCTGGAATGAAGCCGCCATATCTCTTCATGTTGTCGGCAACCTCGGTCGGATTGAAGGTGATAGAGACGTAGAAGTAGCAGAAGAAGACAATCAATAGGAAGTAGGTCGCCAAATACACGTTTCCACTACCCGTACCAAAGCTCTGCTGGAGCCATTGCGCCCAGCCAGCCTGGCTCCCCGTTAGTTGGACAAAAAGCGTGGGCAGGAAAAGTAGGGAGGATGCAAAAATAACAGGGATAACGCCCGCCATATTTACCTTAAGCGGGATGTAGGTGGACGTGCCGCCATACATTCGCCGGCCGACCATTCGCTTGGCGTATTGAACTGGGATTCGGCGCTGAGCTTGCTCAACGAAGACTACGAAAGTAATGACAACCAAGCCGACCAGAAGTGTGATGGCGAAGGTGAAGGCCCCACGACTGCTCAAAATATTAGCGAACTGTGCGGGGATCACCGCAATGATTGAAGTGAAAATCAGCACCGACATTCCGTTACCGACGCCACGCTCAGTAATGAGTTCGCCGAACCACATAACGATCGCGGTTCCTGCAGTCATCACGGTGATCATCACGATCATGACCCAAATGGCCTGATTAGGAATGATTTCCTCATTGCAGCCTTGGAAGAGTGCGCCGGGTGATCTGGCGAGTGAAAGAATCGCGGTTGATTGCAGGATTGCTAGGCCAATTGTCACAAAACGTGTGTACTGCGTGATCTTCGCTTGCCCGGCGTTGCCATCGGCTTTGAGGGTTTCCAAGCGAGGAATCACGACGGTGAGCAACTGCAAAATAATGCTAGCCGTGATGTAGGGCATGATGCCCAGAGCGAAGACCGAAAGTTGCAGTAGCGCACCACCGCTGAACAGGTTAATCAGGGCATAAACAGAGTTGTCTTGCACAACGTCGATACACCGCTGAATTGCCGAGTAGTCAACGCCAGGGGTCGGAAGGACGGATCCCAGACGATAGATCGCTAGCAAGCCAAGGGTAAACAAGATCTTCTTACGAAGATCCGGTGTACGCAGGGCATCCCTGAACGCACTGATGTGCACTTGGCCTCCTGCTTAAAGTTGGGTGCTTAGATTTCGGTTACGGTACCGCCCGCAGCCACGATCTTGTCACGAGCTGCACCTGAGAATTTATCCGCGGTCACATTAACCTTGACCGAAATATCTCCCAAGCCCAGAACCTTGACGAGTTCGCCCTTACGGACAGCGCCAGCTGCTACGAGATCAGCGACACCTATGGTGCCACCTTCTGGAAACAATTTCTCGATGGCAGCGACATTTACAACCTGATACGTCTTGGTGTTCGGACTAGTGAAACCCTTGAGCTTTGGCAGTCGCATGTGAAGGGGCATTTGGCCACCCTCAAAGCCAGCCTTGACCTGGTAACGAGCCTTCGTTCCCTTTGTGCCTCGGCCTGAGGTCTTACCCTTTGAGGCTTCACCGCGACCTTTACGGGTTTTGGCCGTCTTGGCACCAGGTGCCGGACGTAGATGATGAACTTTAAGTGTCATAGTTACTTGACCTCCTCAACAACCACCAGATGTGCAACAGTGTTTACCATTCCACGGAATTCTGGTCGGTCTTCCTTTACTACGGTGTCACCGATTCGCTTTAGCCCGAGTGAACGCAGCGTGTTGCGCTGATTACTCGTGCCGCCAATCTCTGACTTGATCTGAGTGACCTTAATTTGTCCCATTATGCACCGGCCCCAGCCGCACGCGCCCGCAACAGTGCTGCGGGTGCGACGTCTTCGAGAGGAAGTCCACGACGAGCCGCGACAGCTTCTGGAGACTCAAGCCCCTTAAGCGCGGCAACCGTTGCATGAACAATATTGATCGCATTGTCTGATCCCAGTGACTTACTGAGTACGTCCCGGATTCCGGCACATTCCAACACGGCGCGAACTGGACCACCGGCAATGACACCAGTACCGGGTGCAGCTGGTCGCAGCATGACTACCCCTGCTGCCGCTTCGCCCTTGATTGGGTGCGGGATTGTTCCTTGGATTCTTGGAACCTTAAAGAAACTACGCTTAGCCTCTTCAACGCCCTTTGCAATCGCTGCT
>JAFMCP010000072.1 GCA_017857705.1 Candidatus Nanopelagicales bacterium | reverse complement strand
TGCTCTACCAGTTGAGCTACAACCCTTTAGTAGGCATGCTTGCGCTAACACCTACTGCGGAGAGAGAGTCTACGCTCTGCCCTACCCCTCACATATGGGCGGGGCGGACTGCATTGCGTTCTCCTGACATTATTAAGCCATGGCTACCTCCAAGGCTCCCGCGAATCAGGCACCACGCAATCGAATTTCGGCTCGGATTGGGGCCATCTCCGAATCCGCGACCCTGGCGGTCGATGCTCAGGCCAAGGCACTGATCGCAGCTGGACGTCCGGTAATCGGTTTTGGAGCGGGAGAACCTGACTTCCCCACCCCCGACTACATCGTGGAGGCGGCCGTAGCCGCTTGTCGCGACCCCAAATGGCACCGCTACACCCCCGCCGGAGGTTTGCCAACGCTCAAAGAAGCGGTTGCGGTGAAAACGGCACGCGATTCAGGCTTTGAGGTTTCGGCGAGTCAAATTTTGATCACCAATGGAGGGAAACAAGCCCTCTATAACGCATTTGCCACCATCCTTGATCCAGGCGATGAAGTCATTCTGCCGGCCCCCTACTGGACGACCTACCCGGAATCGATCATTTTGGCTGGCGGAAAACCGGTGATCGTAATGACCGATGAAACCAGCGGTTACCGCGCAACCATCGAACAACTAGACGCTGCCCTCACCCCCGCAACTAAGGCATTGGTATTTGTCTCGCCCTCCAATCCCACCGGCGCGGTGTACTCACCAGAAATGGTTAAGGCGATCGGGGAGTGGGCACTCACTAAAGGCATCTGGGTGATTACCGATGAGATTTATGAGCACCTCGTTTATGGGGATGCGACCTTTTCCTCGATGCCTACCTTGGTGCCTGAACTTGCCGACCGTTGCGTTGTGATCAATGGGGTCGCCAAGACTTACGCCATGACCGGGTGGCGAGTCGGCTGGATGATCGCACCTACAGATGTCATAAAAGCGGCGACGAACCTGCAATCGCATTCAACATCAAATGTAGCAAATGTGTCACAAATCGCAGCCCTTGCAGCTGTGAGTGGAAATCTTGGCGCGGTTGAAGAAATGCGCATTGCATTTGATCGCAGGCGCACCCTTATGGTTGACCTGCTCAACGCGATCCCAGGCGTGAGTGCGCCATTACCTGAAGGCGCCTTCTATGCCTATCCATCCGTAGCTGGACTGATTAATAAGTCAATCGGTGGAACCGTTGCGCGATCCTCCGCTGAACTTGCAGCGATAATTTTGGACAAAGCCGAAGTCGCAGTAGTGCCCGGTGAAGCTTTTGGAACACCAGGATTTTTTCGACTCTCTTACGCCACCTCAGATGCAAACATCATGGAGGGACTTGCGCGGATGCAATCGCTACTTGCGAGCGCTACCGACTAACTAACACTCAGTTGATCGAGTTCACAATTGACCAGTACCGGCTCAACACTAAGTTCAATTCCATAAGCGTCAAACACTTGTTGACGAATATAACTGGCCAATTTGATGACTTCTTGCGTTGATCCATCGCCTTCATTCGTGATTGCCAGAGTGTGATTACGTGAAACGCGAATACCGGAATCCTTACCGTCTACATGAAACCCTTTAGTGATTCCCGCATTTTCGATCAACCAAGCAGCGCTTACCTTCATATGTGTTTTCACCCGGGGATCCCTCTCTGCTAACGGGTAGCTCGGGCAATTTCTTGGAATGTCAACTTCTAAAACAATTGGGTTGATGAAAAAGGATCCAGTGCTATTAGATTCAGCATCCATCGAGTCAAGCAACATGCTTTTCGTCGCGCGCAATTGCAAAACCTGCTCTCGAACCGCTACCGCATTCGCTGTGGTTCCCACATCTTGATTCATCACATTTGCCAATTGGAGATACTTGATGGGTATATCAAGCGTTTTGTTGAGTTTAAGTTTCACTGCTAAAACCACATACCGATTCGGACTCTTTTTGAAGGCACTATCGCGATACTCAAATTCACAATCAGTGACAGACAAACACCGTCTGGTACCCAATTTTCGATCCAACACGTCAACGTGATCTATGAATTCTGCAAGTTCAACGCCGTAAGCACCGATGTTTTGAATTGGTGTCGCCCCCATTGAGCCAGGGATTCCCGATAATGGAGCGAGCTCGCCGAATCCTTGGTCGAGCGCACTGCACACCAATTCATCCCAGTTTTCACCTGCAGCAACCACCACGCGATTGCCCACCCAGTCAACGCCTTGAGTTGAAATGATGATGACTGTCCCTGGGAATTCGGAGTCGGAACAAACAACGTTGCTCCCCCCACCCAAAATTAATAAAGGTTCGCCGCGTCGATCGAGGTCGAGGACTAGATCGATTAATTCCTCATCTGTCGAGACCCGCACGAGTTCCTTGGCTCCACCGCCGACATGAAGAGATGTGTGCTCACGCAGATTCTCACGGAGTCGTTCAATTGCCATGATCTTTGCCCTCATGCAAAATCTCCGGCATCTTACGAAATTTTTGCAAAAGCCTGTCATAAGTTTTTTTACTTTGTTTTTCGCGATACTCAGGATCGCTGTCGTGATAACCGTGGTGACGATCCTGGCGCAATGGAAGCTCTACTTCAGGTATAACAACCTCGTAGCCTGCAGCCCTGATTGCCAGGGACCATTCCATGTCCGCATTTCGATAAAATTTGGCTTTGGGGTCAGGACCAATTTCCCGAGCCACGCTCAAGCGAGTCAGCAAGAAATAACCCAAAATTGCATCAACGCTCCCCGATGTTGCCGGCGTGAATTCACGCCACTCGTGACTCACATCCACGTTAACTCCACGCCAACCTGTCAGGGCGACCTTTGGATCCGAAAAGACGCCGAGCAATGGTGTCAACGCATCGCCTTCCCAGATCGTTGACAAGTCCATCACGGCGAAAAAATCGCTGAAAGAGACCGCAGCGGCTGCATTAACCACATTGGCCCAACCAAGTTCAGCAAGTGTCTGGGCGAAATGAAATTCATCCAGGTTCTTGTGAACCTTTGCCAATTCGTGAACAACGACTCCGGCGCCGTCAATGTTTGCGCAGTCAACAGCCAAAACGCGAACATGACTTGGGACGTGCCTGAGCAATGCGGTTAATGAAGAGTGCGTATCTTCGGGCCAGCCGTCAATGATTACGAGCACGACGGTTGTGCCGGATACCGAATCCGCGTACTTATCCACAAACGCACCCAACTGTGCTGTAACGACAAATGGTGGCGCCACCGTGAGCAGATAACCCTCAGAGGTGTCTTTTATCAACCACCCCGATTCCGCGATGAGATCTCGAAGTTCATCTGATCGCGCAAAGTCTTTGTTCACGCGAGCCACTTGACGTTCTTCGGCTAGCGCGGTGATCTGATCGGGGACCACTGTCATGGGGCAAGTTGGACGGTAGCAACCGTCTTGGCGAGCACCGTTACCTCATTGTGAATCGCTGAGATGGTAACCACCGCCTGATTGTTTTCGAGTAAACCTGTAATTTTCGCAGAGACCTTGATGCTCGCCCCTTCATCTGTGTCCGGAACGGGAATGGGGCGAGTAAAGCGAGCTGAGTATTCAACTACTTTGCCCGGGTCACCTAACCAGTCGGTCACAACTCGAATCACGGTTCCCATGGTGAGCATGCCGTGCGCGATTACTGAGGGCAAACCAACTGCTTGGGCTACTCGCTCATTCCAATGAATAATATTGAAATCTCCGGATGCTCCGGCGTACCTGATCAAGTCTGCTCGGGTGAAAGTGAATTCCTGCGCTGGCAATTCCCAACCAACGTGAACCTGTGAGAAGGAAACAAGAGTCATGATGCCTCGCCGACGCCACGTGAGACCAGCAAGGAGTAAACAGTGGAAACAAGCTCACCATTGGATGCATGGACTTCCGCTTTTACCGTGATCATGTCATTTCCGGCAGCAGTTCGGATTGAATCCACACTTACGGTGCTTGTGATCTCGTCACCAGCAAAAATCGGACGGTGCTGCACGAATCTTTGTTCACCGTGCACGACCCGGGTGTAGTCCAATGCAAGTTCAGGATCATGTATGACCTGCCCACCAGCTTGCATAGTGAAAACGATCGCAAAAGTGGGTGGTGCAATTAAATCCGGGTACCCCAATGCCCGGGCGGATTCAACATCAAAGTAGCAAGGAGAAGTGTCACCCAGTGCGCTCGCGAATTCGCGAATTTTCTCCCGACCGACGGAGTAGATCTCCGTCGGTGGGTAAGTGCGGCCAATGAACTCTTGGTTGATAGCCACGTGAGAAAGTTAGCGAGTTTCCTTGTGCAGGGTGTGCGTCTTGCACTTCACGCAAAACTTCTTGACCTCAAGGCGGTCAGGATCATTACGACGGTTCTTTTTTGTAATGTAGTTGCGGTCCTTGCATTCTTCACACGCCAAGGTGATCTTGGGACGAACGTCGCTGGCCTTGCCCACTGCTCTCTCGCTTCCATGAAGCACACTCTCATGTGCTGGCTTGATACTTCGCTTTCAAACTTCGTATGCGTTCCTATTGTGCCTGATGCCAAAAATCTTGTAGCGAGGGCCGGACTTGAACCGGCGACACAGCGATTATGAGCCGCTTGCTCTACCACCTGAGCTACCCCGCCGAGCGTAGAAAGACTCCAGTTTCCTGACCTTTCTTCCGGGCCCCTTTACGGAATCGAACCGTAGACCTTCTCCTTACCATGGAGACGCTCTACCATCTGAGCTAAAGGGGCGTGAAGCCCCGCAAGCGTACACATTGGCAGGATCGAGTCACCGGTGAGGGCATCTCTCACGTTTGCCTTCTGACCCAACTAGGGGTTTCATTAGGGCATGCCCCCATGGACAACAGCAAATTTACCCGACCTGAGCGGCCGGTCAGCGATCGTTACCGGCTCCAATTCAGGTCTGGGGTTTGAGACGGCGCAACAACTCGCTCGACATGGCGCCAGCGTCACCCTGGCTGTTCGGGGTAGGGCCAAAGGCGATCAAGCCGCTGCCAGAATGCTCGCGAGCGCCGCAGGTATCGACGTAAACGTCGGTCAGCTCGATGTTTCAGACCTCGATTCGGTCAGTGCATTTGCGCAGAGTTGGTCACATGAACACCCATTGGGACTTGATCTGCTGATCAACAATGCCGGCATCATGGCGACTCCCGAACGCAAAAGCGCCCAAGGATTTGAGATGCAACTTGCGACAAACCACCTAGGTCACTTCGCATTGACCGGATTGCTTCTTCCAGCATTGGTTGCTGTCCCCAATTCCCGAGTGGTCACTGTTTCTTCTCTGGCCCATCGGATGGCCAAAGGATTTAATTTTGATGACCCAATGAGTGCCAAAAAATATCGGGCTTGGGGTGCCTACGGGCAATCAAAATTGGCAAATCTACTTTTCACCACGGAGTTCTCCCGTCGACTTGAACTTGGTGACTACTCAGTCGGTGCGGTGGCTGCACACCCTGGTTTTTCTGCAACTAATCTACAAGGGGCAGCCTCAAAAATGCGCGGGAATTCACTTGAATTCCGAGTAACTCAGTTGATGAACTCGGTAATCGCACAAAGCGCAGAAATGGGTGCGCTTCCCATCTTGTTTGCCGCGACAGCACCTGGCTTGCCCAATGACAGTTATGTCGGTCCCGCCGACAAATGGCAAACCCGCGGCTACCCCACCTTGGTGGATCGAACTGATTCAGCTAAAGATTCGCTGTCAGCACGAAGGTTGTGGGACTGGTCTGAAGAAATCACCGGAGTCAGTTACCCGTTTTAGGTAGGTCGACCGACTAATCCTCGTATTTAATTGCTGTAATTAACTTTGTGTTTCAAGTGCACCAATTGCAGCATTGACGATTGAGCCGGAATTTAGATCATTGAGTTCATAGAGGTCTGGGACAGTACCGCTTTGCCCAAATCCATCAACACCCAAACTGGCACCGGTGACTCCCAGTGCGCTACCGAGCCACGCTAGAGCGTGACTTGCACCGTCTTGAATGGTAACGACCGGTGCACGCTCTGGGAAGGCCACTCGTAACGCCCCCGGGACACTGGGTGTTGTAGCCGTGCGCACACCCTGCCGAATAGTTCGTTGCCAAGCCGTGTACCAACGATCAGGACTCGTAATGTCAACAACGTGAGCAGCAATTCCCTCGTTCGCCAGTTCAGCAGATGCTGCAAGAACTTCTGGCATTACTGCACCACAGGCCACAAGATGCACAATGGGAACGTGCTGGCCTTCGCTGCGCAGATCACCAAGTTCAGGATAAGTCTCAAATGCGTCAACAAGTCGGTAGCCACCGGAAAGCACCTGGCGACGAATTACTGGTTCTCCCATCCGCTCGACAGCTTTTGTGAATGCACTCTGATCGATTGGTCGCGTTGTCAGCCGGAAGTAGTAGGCGCCCTCGTTGCTGGGAGTTGCCGTTGGGTTGTGCACGTTTCCTGCAGCGATACGAGCCAATGCATCGCACAACAACCAATCCAATGCACCACCAAATGTAGGTTCAATGTATGTCAGATTGGGTAACTCCATACCCACACTGGGCGTGATCGTCGACTGATGCGCACCACCCTCCGGTGCCAGAGTGACTCCACTCGGAGTGCCTGCCACGATGAACCGTGCACCCGAATACACGGAGTAAATGAGTGCGTCGAGTCCTCTCAAGACAAATGGGTCGTACACGGTGCCAATGGGTAATAGCGGCTGGCGAGACAGATCCCATGACAACCCGAGCTGGCCGAGGAGCAGAAAAAGGTTCATCTCAGAGATACCGAGCTCAATATGTTGACCGGTTGGGCCCTCTGCCCATTTCATTACTGGATCTTCAGACCACATTCGCCGCTCGGTTGGACTGAAGACGCCCACTTTGTTGATGAAGCCACCTAGGTTCGTACTGGTCGCAACGTCTGGGGCTGTTGTAACCAAATATCGACGCACGGATTCATCGCGGGCAAGATCGACAAGAATACGTCCAAATGCTTCCTGAGTACTCATGTCTTTTGTAGTTCTCAAACCCACCGAACTCGGGATGGTGACATCGAGTCGAGATTCGCGGGGCGCCCGAGCGAGAACTTCGCGTCGACGATTACACAAAATCCCTGCTTGAGTTGCTGGATCGAATCGATCCCACTCGGTGGTCTCAGTTAGCTCCAGGTCATCTCGCAATTTATGAATCTGTTCTTCGGTGAGCAGTGCAGAGTGATTGCGTGGATGACCCGCCATGGGCAAACCCCAACCTTTAACCGTGTAGGCAAAAATCACACTGGGTCGATCCACCTCTTTTTCGCACGCTTCATATGCTTCAATCAGCGATGCCAGGTCATGACCACCAAGGTCGGTAACAAGTAAGGTCAAGTCTTCATCGGATATATCGCGGGTGAAGGCCTCAACTTCTGGTGGTGCACCCTCGAGAAATCTTGCACGAACATCTGGGACTGGGAGACCGAAAAGAGACTGGTATTGCTCATTGGACATCTGATCAATCCAGTCACGCAAACACTCACCCCCGGGTTGCTCAAATGCTTGACGTAACCGGTGGCCGTACTTCAATTCAATTACATGCCAACCCGCAGCTTCAAAGTGGCCGCGCCATTGAATCATTCGAGTTCCCGGCACTACCCGATCTAAAGACTGGCGATTGAAGTCAACAATCCACATGACATTTCCGAGGCCTTCGGTTGCGTGATCTGCGATTGCCTCCCAAATATTTCCTTCGTCGAGTTCGGCATCACCGAGCAGGGCGATATAGCGAGAGGCTGTGCGATCACCAAAATGGGCATCGACATAACGCCTTGTTATAGCTGCAAAAAGTGGCGCCGCAACTCCCAGACCGACGGAGCCGGTGGAGAAATCAACCTCATCGGGATCTTTGGTGCGAGAAGGGTAGGACTGCACGCCACCCTTAGCGCGCAAGGTTGTCAAATAAGAACGATCGAGATTACCTAAGAGGTACTGAATCGAATGGAAAGCGGGCGAAGCGTGAGGCTTCACCGATACGCGGTCTTCGGCATTGAGATAGTGGAAGTAGAGCGCGGTCAACGCACTCACCAGTGATGCACTTGATGCCTGGTGGCCACCAACTTTGATTCCATCAATATTGGGGCGTTCCCTATTTGCGTGATCGATCATTCGCACTGCAAGCCACAGCACTCGGTTCTGCACTTCTTCCAGGGTTTCTATTTCCTGTAATGATTCATCTTTCATTGGCACCCTATCTACACACCAGTTTTTTAGCTTTAACGCGCTGCCTGCCCAAGTTTAGGAAGCCACATTCTTTCAGGATCGACATATGGCCAATCTCAAGACACTCAGGATGCTCCCGAGACGCGGGACCGGGGATGTCACGAACAGAAACACTATGGGCCCCCAACTGGAGGCCCATAGTGTTGCTTGTGGCAGATAGTGGATTCGAACCACTGAAGGTAAAACCGACGGATTTACAGTCC
>JAFMCP010000071.1 GCA_017857705.1 Candidatus Nanopelagicales bacterium | reverse complement strand
TTGCGTGGAGCTGCCTTCTTGACAGTGCGCTTGGCTGCTGTCTTCTTTGCTGCCTTGCGTGGAGCTGCCTTCTTCACAGCCTTCTTTGCAGTGGCCTTCTTTGCTGCCTTGCGTGGAGCTGCCTTCTTCACAGTCTTCTTCGCAGTTGTCTTCTTTACTGCCTTGCGTGGAGCTGCCTTCTTGACAACTTTCTTGCGTGCAGTCTTCTTTGCTACCGCCACGATGCCTCCCGTGTGGAGTGATCCCTGCGATTTACAGGGAACATGTAACACAACTGTGACAGAGCAAACGCGAAAATACAAAGATATTCGCGTCATTTGTCATAGGCGTGTCGCTTAAATGATATAGGGATGTGATGCGGATGTGCGCGTGTATTGATGTTCTGGCAATATTAGTTTCATGACACAAAATGATGCTCCCGTTGAAGACCAAGTTGCTGTTGACGTTTCACAGAAGGTAATTGGTGTTCTCGGTGGCACTGGCGAACAAGGACGTGGACTTGCAACACGATTTGCGCAAGCAGGGCTTGTGGTGATTATTGGTTCACGAACGTCAGAGAGAGCGACTGAAGTCGCCAACGAAATTGGATACGGCGTCAAGGGAATGAGTAACTCAGACACTGCGCTTGCAAGTGATATCGTCATTGTTGCCGTTCCATGGGATGGACACAAAGAACTGTTGGAATCATTAGGAAATCAGCTTGCCGGCAAGGTGGTTATCGACTGTGTGAATCCCCTCGGATTCGATAAACAGGGTGCCTTTGCACTCGAGGTTGTGGAAGGTTCAGCAGCCCAGCAAGCCCAAGGAATTCTCACGGACTCAAAGGTCGTTGCTGCCTTCCATCACATCTCTGCGAAACTGCTACTGGAAACAGATGCACCCGAATTACACGGTGACGTTCTGGTTGTCGGAGACGACAGGAATGCCACGGACTTAGCGTGTGCACTGGCAAACACTCTTGGCGAGATGCGGGGTGTCTACGCCGGTCGGCTGAGAAATGCTGGACAGGTGGAAGCCTTCACTGCGAATTTAATTTCCATGAATCGACGCTACAAAGGACACGCTGGAGTTCAAATTACTGACATTTAACAGTCAGTGTTTTATTGGTAGGTGTTTTCAGGTCCGGGAAACACGCCACTTGCGACATCGGAAATCCAATTTTCGACCGCTGATTTAATTGGTGCTCGCAGTTGCGCATACTGACGAACAAATTTGGGCGGTTGATTCGCGCCGAGTCCTAAAAGATCCTGCCAGACGATCACCTGAGCGTTTGTGGCGTTGCCTGCGCCAATACCAATTGTCGGGATGTCGAGCATGTCGGTTACTCGAGCGGCCAAATCTGCGGGAATCGCTTCGAGGACAATTGCTTTAGCGCCAGCAGAGGCCAGCGCTTTGGCGTCGCGAATCAGGATCTCTCCAGCCTCTCCACGACCCTGGACTCGGTAGCCACCGAGTGAATGAACGGATTGGGGGGTGAGACCAAGGTGACCAATGACGGGAATCCCAGCACTAGAAAGCGCCTCAACCTGGGGAAGTATCGGCGCACCGCCCTCGAGTTTGACGGCTTGAGCACCACCATCTTTCATGAAGGCGACGCTGGTTTCCATCGCTTGGGAAATGCTTGCTTGGTAACTGCCAAAGGGCAAGTCCGCAATTACTAAGGGTTTGTGGGAGCCACGAACTACTGCGCGCACGAGGGGCATGAGTTCGTCAATGGTCACCGGGATCGTTGAGTCGTAACCGTAAACCACCATTGCGGCTGAGTCCCCAACAAGGAGAGAGTGGGCACCGGCCTCTTCAAAAATACCCGCACTCATGTAGTCATAAGCCGTGATCATCGACCAACGTTCGCCTCGAACACTCATTGCAGCGAGATCGTTTAGGGTGATGCGTCTGGCTGGGTGGCCGGAGTCTATGGACTGGGTGGACATTTTGCTTCTCCAATCTCGAGGCTCACAAGGAGTCCCCGGATTATGTTGAGAATATTTCTATTACGGACTAAGCATGCCACTTCGCAGGACAAATGTCAGCCCTTAGGTGATGTATTCGGTGGATTACGATACGGTACCGTTTCGTAATATAACAGCGTCATTTCTGAGCTCATCAATAACTGAGCTCATCGATTAACGGAGAACCCATGGCATTGAGCAACCCCACCGATTCCCCCGCTAGCGGCACCCGAGACGCTCATGGGGCGTTTGGCGCCGATGGGCACCCCAAACGGTGGTCAATTTTGTCCGTTCTGGTCGTCAGTCTCTTGGTTGTAGTTCTCGACAACACGATTCTCAATATTGCCCTACCCACGATTCAACGGGAGTTGGGAGCATCACAGTCCCAATTGGTGTGGGCTGTTGATGCATACGTTCTTGTTTTCGCAGCCCTACTTTTTACCTGGGGTGTGCTGGGGGACCGAATTGGTCGCAAAAAAGTTCTCATTATTGGGTTGAGTTTGTTTGCATTGGCGTCTGCGATTGCCGCCTTCTCCACTAGTCCCTCGATGCTGATAGGTATGCGAGCGCTAATGGGAGTTGGCGGTGCTGCAGTCCTGCCAACCACTTTGGCAATCATCACGGTTGTGTTCCCGCCACATGAACGGGGTAAGGCAATTGGTGTGTGGGCCGCCGCTGTCGGTGCTGCAGTTGCACTCGGTCCCGTTTTAGGGGGAATTTTGTTACAGCACCCATTGTGGTTCGAGTGGCTTGTTGGCAATGTCTGGGGTTCTGTTTTTCTCATTAACGTGCCCATTGTCATTGTTGGAGTTATCGCAATTGCCAAAGTCGTTCCCGAGACTAGAAATCCGTATCCGCGTGCACTCGACATCCCGGGGTTGTTGCTCTCGATTACAGGGCTTGGCCTACTCATTTTTGGAATCATTCACGCGTCTGAAACCCGTGACTGGTTGGCGCCTTCAGTTCTCATCCCTGCATTTACCGGTGTGGCCCTGATTGCCCTTTTTCTATGGATTGAATCACGCAGCGACCATGCGTCATTTGATGTTGCACTCTTTAAAAACCGTGGATACGCGGTCAGCCTTGCAGCTGTCTCACTCGCATTTTTTGCACTTTCGGGCATTACCTTTGTGCTGCCCTTCTATTTACAGATCCTTCGAGGTTTTGACACGCTGTCAGCAGGATTAGCGTTCGTGCCATTCGCGGTTGGTCAGATTATTGCTGCACCTCGATCCGCAGCGATGGTCGAAAAGTTCGGCTACAAAGTTGTTATGTCTGTCGGTTTGGGAGCTGTCGCGATCGCGCTGGGCGCCCTTTCCGTGATTCAAATCGACACGCCAATCTGGTTGGTGCTAGTGGTCTTCTTCATCTTCGGTTTTGGCATGGGTAACGTGATCGCCCCGGCTTCAACCGTGATGCAGAATGTCCTGCCACTGGCAAGAGCCGGTGCAGGATCGGCTGTGCAAAACACCGTCCGCCAAGTCGGTGGAGCACTAGGTGTAGCGGTCATCGGAACGATTCTCGCCACTCGCTATGCAAGCAATGTGGAACCTTTCCTGAGCAATCTGCCGGCCGAAATTCCCGAGCAGGCCAAAGAAATCGCTTCTGAGTCGATTATTGGAACCGTCTCTGTTCTGGGTCAAGCGGCAGAAAGTGGAATTCCTGCATCAACGGTTGCTCAATTACAGTCAGGTGCGTTTGAGGCATTCCTGAATGCATCTCACATCACCGCAATGATTTCAACGGTCGTGATTGTGATTGCCTTCTTCGTGGTGGTTTTTGGCCTCCCCAAAATCGATCCACCACAAAAGATGAAAATTGAAGCACCTACGCCAGTGCCTGACCCTGCGAAAAGCGAAACCAATGCGGTCATCGAAGCTGAATTCAGTAATTACGAAGTTGAAGTAACCGAAGAGCTTGGCTCAGGTGCTAAACCCGCTGCGGTCATCGAAGCTGAATTCAGTAATTACGAAGTTGAAGTAACCGAAGAGCTTGGCTCAGGTGCTAAACCCGCGGATCCAGGGCGGTAATTGATGGACGCGCTAAAAGTTCGCGGTCGTCCCCGAAGCGAAGACGTTGACTTAGTGATCTTGGAGTCCGTTCTTGACACGATCGCAGAGGGTGGAGTCACTAAGGTCACCATGGAAGGTATTGCTCAACGATCCGGTGTGAGCAAGGCGAGTCTGTATCGACGATTCCCCACCAAGACAGACATGGCGATAGCGGCCGTTGAGCGAATGCGTCAGGAAATTCCAATAATCCCATCCCAGGGAAGTGCCTATGAGCGTCTGCTTTTTCTCATGGATGCAACGAGAACTGGGATTCAAGGTTCGCGATATGGCCGGATTATGCTTGCAGTGATTTCCCACGGGCAGCAACGCCCGGAGTTGGCTCAATTGGTTTACGACCGAATCCTGTTGCCGAGGCGACAGCGAGTACGCGAGATCGTGCAACAAGGAATCCAGAACGGCGAATTCCCCAGCACCCTCAATATAGATGTCGTAATGCCTACCCTGATTGGACCGATGCTGTATCTGGGAATGTGGTCAATGTGTGACCCGGTCTTAGAAACGAAAACTGAAGATGTTCTTCGGTCAGTAATGGGCCTGCCTCAGTTGGACTAACCCTTCCAACGATTTGTGATCGGTAGCCTGCGGTCACGCCCAAATGACTTGCTGGAGATCTTGGTCCCGGGCGGATACTGGCGTCGCTTGTACTCGGCCCGGTCAGTGAGGGAAATTATTTGGTGAATCAATGCGGAATCAAAACCTTTTGCCTCTAGATCGGCGATTGATGCATCTTGATCAACATACATTTCCAGGATTGCATCAAGGATTTCGTAGTCGGGGAGTGAGTCGGTGTCGAGTTGGTCAGGCCGCAACTCGGCGCTGGGCTCCTTCTCAATACTGCCCGGTGGGATAGGTGGCGTCGCCCCGGTTGATGTCGCGGCCTCGTTCCGCCATTTGGCGAGAGCCCAAACTAAGGTCTTTGGAATGTCTTTAATCGGGGCAAAACCGCCAACGGCGTCTCCGTAAATAGTTGAGTAGCCGACAGCTAGTTCGCTTTTATTTCCAGGTGCTAAAACAAGATGACCCTCGGAATTGGATAAAGCCATCAGAGTTGTTCCACGAACGCGAGCTTGCAGGTTTTCTTCGGCCAATCCGGTTACTCCAAGTTGCCCTAGGAATGTTTCCATCATCGGTGCAATAGGGATTGTTCGCATTGATAGGCCGGTGCGTTGCGCGAGAGAGTAGGCATCGGTTATCGAATGCTCGGAGGAATATTGGCTGGGCATAGCGCACGCGAACACGCGATCAGACCCCAGAGCGTCAACAGCAATTGCACCGACGAGTGCTGAATCGATTCCCCCGCTTGCACCAAAGAGAACCGTGTTAAAGCCGTTCTTTTCAACGTAGTCGCGAAGGGACAGTGTCAGTGCGTTATAAATCGTTTCCAAAGGATCAACAATTGGCGCGATCGCGACTGGTTCGCCGACGTATGGCAATGTGATGTGGAGTAGCTCTTCAATGTTCTGGGCGCCCTGTAGTTGGACATCTCCGGCAGGTGAGACAACCATGCTGCCGCCATCGAAAAGCAATTCGTCCTGTCCGCCGACAATGTTGGTGTAAAGAATTGTTGCCCCGGATTCTTGTGCACGATCACGGCACAAATCAATTCGTACGTTTTCTTTTCCACTTTCATAAGGTGAGGCATTGAGGACAGCGAGAATGTCGGCTCCTGCGTCACGAGCCCATTGGACAGGGCCACCGCTTCGCCAAAGATCCTCGCAAATTGCAATCGCAATGAGATGATCTTTGACCTCAAATATAAGTGGCTTATTCCCTTGATAGAAATAGCGCGCTTCGTCAAAGACGCCGTAGTTGGGTAGAAAATGTTTGGCATAGGTGCCGACAACATGGCCACCGTGAAGAACAGCCGCACTGTTAGTGGGTCCAGCAGCACCCACGTCGAGGTAGCCAACAATGACGTGCGCTTCGCCATTTCCATCAGTTTCCAGATCAACCGCCAACTTGCTAATCGCCTTAATTGAGGCTTGTTGGAAATCTTTCCGAAGCGCCAAGTCTTCAATTGGATACCCGGTAAGGACCATCTCGCCGAAGAGAATCAGATCAACCGAGGCGGTCTTCATCGCTGAAGTCACCGAGTCGCGAATGAGGCGGGTATTTGAGTGGATATCTCCCACGGTGGGATTCACTTGTGCCAAAACTACGCTCAATTGGCTTTTGGCTGGCCCGACGGGCTCCTTGCGATCCATGGAGGTGAGGCTACTGCAGGTAATTAACCTGGTCGTAACACGAGGGAGAGGACGATGGTGATAATAGGTGAGAGGCTCTACTAGCGAGTGTGATTAGTTTCCACACAGAGGTGAGGCAGGCGTAATGGATAAGCAGGCAGAATTCGTATTGCGAACCGTTGAGGAGCGCGATATCCGTTTCATTCGGCTTTGGTTCACAGACGTGTTGGGTGCACTGAAATCTGTAGCAATTGCCCCGGCCGAACTTGAAGGGGCTTTCGCCGAAGGTATTGGTTTCGATGGCTCGGCGATTGAAGGGTTCGCCCGAGTCTATGAATCGGACATGTTGGCTCGCCCTGATGCAAGCACGTTCAGTATTTTGCCGTGGCGCGAAGAAGGTCCCGGTGTTGCTCGTATGTTTTGTGACATCAAAATGCCCGATGGCTCACCTTCATATGCGGACCCGCGACATGTGCTTAAGCGGGCACTTACAAAAGCAGCCGATATGGGTTTCACTTTCTATACACACCCCGAAGTCGAGTTTTATCTTTTTAAAGGTGAACCTGAATCAGGTAGTGAGCCCGTGCCGATTGACCGATACGGATACTTCGATAACGCACCAAACGGTCTCGCCCATGACTTCAGACGCCAAGCAATCACCATGTTGGAGGCAATGGGAATTTCAGTGGAGTTCAGTCACCATGAAGGTGGCCCAGGACAGCAGGAAATAGATTTACGTTACGCCGATGCCCTGTCAACCGCTGACAATTTAATGACTTTCCGGTTGGCAATAAAGGAAGTGGCTTTGGATCAGGGCATCTTTGCTTCCTTCATGCCAAAACCGTTCATGCAGCATCCGGGCAGCGGGATGCATACACACCTTTCGCTATTTGAGGGTGACACCAATGCTTTTTACGAACCGGGTGCGCCGCACCAACTTTCCAAAGTGGCTCGATCATTTCTCGCTGGGTTACTGGTTCATGCACCTGAAATCACGGCTGTTACAAACCAGTGGGTTAACTCTTATAAGCGCATTGCAGGAGGCGCAGAGGCACCAGCATGGGTGTGCTGGGGCCGACACAACCGTTCAGCACTGCTGCGAGTTCCGATTTACAAGCCGAATAAGGCGAACAGTGCTCGCATTGAATACCGAGCATTGGACAGTGCCGCGAATCCCTATCTGGCATTTGCTGTACTGCTTTCAGCCGGACTCAAAGGAATCGAGGAAGGCTACGAGCTTCCACCAGAAGCCGAAGACGATGTCTGGGCGCTCAGTGAGGTTGAACGTAACGCTCTGGGCATGAAACCACTACCGGGTAGTTTGAATCAGGCGATCATTGCCATGGAGAGAAGTGAATTGGTTGCCGAGACCCTGGGTGAGCATGTCTTTGATTTCTTCCTGCGTAATAAAAAAGCCGAATGGAGTGAGTACAGCCAGCAGGTAACCCAATGGGAACTCAACCGATACCTGCCTTCGCTTTAAGCGTGTATCCAGGCACTAAGTTCAACCTGTGAACCCAGATTCTTCGCATAGTGCGCGTGCGCCATCTGTGCGGGTTGGATTACTTAAGGCTGGCGTGACCGATTCCCAAGCTGCTATCGACGCGGTTGCTGAGATCGAATCATGCACAGGGCAGGGATTAACCGGTTCGCTCCTCTCAAATGCCTTGGCCGGAGTAGCAGACCCAGATTTGGCGCTTTCCTCCCTCGCCCGAATGGTTGTTAACGCGCCGGAACAGAAATTAGCTCGTTTGACCAAGACCGTCACAGCCGATCCAATCGTGCTCGGCAGGCTCTTGAGCATCCTTGGTGTTTCCACAGGGTTGGCGGATTTTCTGGTACGACACCCTGACATCGAGATGATCGCCGATACTCAGGCCCTGGCTGAGCCTCCTCAAGGGATTAAGGATCGACTCCTCCTGTGCGTTGGAGCTAATCCCCAAGATGAAGTTCCTATTGCCGACTCAGCAGACGAGCCGGTGCTTGACCGATTGCGTATTGCTTACTTTCAGGAATTGATGGCTATTGCCGTGCGAGATCTCACGGGGATCTACCCCATGGAGGTAGTCGCCGGGTGGCTGTCAGATTTAGCGGACGCGACACTCAATGCGGGACTTGCAATTGGACGGGTTGGCGTGGCTGAGCCTCGTACGTCAATCGCAGTGATCGCGATGGGAAAAACAGGTGGACGGGAACTGAACTACATTTCTGATGTCGACGTTATCTTCGCAACCGATGACAGTGATTCTATTAACGATGCAACTCAAATAGCTCGTGGATTGATGCGAGC
>JAFMCP010000070.1 GCA_017857705.1 Candidatus Nanopelagicales bacterium | reverse complement strand
TCGGTGCGAGGAATCTTTCGCAACTGGCCAATGTGACTGCAAACGCGATTGAACAGCAAGGTTCAGGTTCTGGTGTAGGGCAAGGACTGATAAAAACTCTGCAAAGGGAATCAATTTCGGCATACCTGATTCCGTTTGGATCACCGAATCTTGACGATCTACCCTTTGATTTCCCTCAGACCTTTGTCGAACAACTCAACGCTGGCCAAAATATCTCGGGCAGAGTGTCATCAGTGCAAGGTGAGTACCTACTTGAGGGTCGGCCATTAAACGTTGATGGTTCGGTTGTTTTGATTCAACCCATCTCAATTGCTGGTGCAAGTGCTGGTGCAATTATTTGGCGGCTCGTACTCGCATTGGCGCTCGGACTGGTCATTGCAGTCGCGTTAGGCTTTTTTGCTGCGCAACGTTTGGCAAGGCCACTACGCCGAGCGAGTACTGCAGCTATGTCTATGGCAAGTGGATCTCGAGGCGTCGAGTTGTTATCCACGGGGCCCAAGGAGGTTGACGAAATTTCAGCCTCACTCAATGCACTTGACTCAGCACTCACCGCTTCTGAAGCACGCCAACGTGAATTCCTCTTATCCGTTTCCCATGAATTCCGAACCCCACTGACCGCGGTGAGGGGGTACAGCGAAGCCATCTCAGACGGAATTATTTCAGGAGATGAAGCGGTAGATGCAGCACGCCTTATTTCATCTGAGTCGACTCGCCTCAATCGACTAGTCAGTGACCTACTGGATTTAGCCAGACTCGGTTCAGTTGATTTTGCGATCTCGGAGATAAGAATTGATTTGGAGGAGTTTGCTAATGAAGTGCGGCAAGTGTGGGGCTACCGCTGTCAAGAGCAGCAGGTGAATCTTGAATGTGAAGTTTTTGTGAATGGAGGATTCATCGGAGATCCCATCAGGATTCGACAAATTGTGGACAACCTGGCAGAAAATGCTCTGCGGTTGAGTCCTAGCCACAGCACCCTCGCTATACGAATACAGCAGTTAGCGGATTCCTTGGTCATTGAGGTGCGCGATTCGGGCCCAGGGCTTAGCCCCGACGACCAAATGGTGGCCTTTGAGCCCGGGGCGCTCTATGAGCGCTATCGGGGAGTGCGGCCGGTGGGAACAGGAATTGGTTTGGCGCTCGTGAGCCGGTTGGCGACCGGAATGGGAGGAAGCGCCAAAGTTGGACCAGCACCAGAAGGAGGGGCTCGATTCACCATTGAAATCCCCCAGCGGGGTCAGGCGTGATTGTTGAGATGAATCAATCCAAATTACCGGTTGTATTTGGTCTGGGTTTTGTTTGCAGTTTAGGTGCGTTGTTCTATATCAACCCTGCCACCAGTGGGGTTTTTCCTGATTGCCCTAGTCGAGTGCTCTTTGGTGTTGATTGTCCGGCCTGCGGGGGTATACGGGGCACATATTCGCTTCTACGGGGCGACGTTTCATCGGCCATCAATCACAATGCATTGCTACTGGGTTTATATCCGACGCTTATCGTCTTTTGGGTTTTATGGGTATTGCGAACGTGGAAACAATGGGACGTTTATGCCATTTTCCGTCCATACTCGCGAATAATTGTGGGGGCGGGCTTTCTCATCCTGATGGGTTTCACTGTCTTGCGAAATGTGATTCCTGGGTTGGAATGGGGATCCGGCGCCTAAATTAAGCCGATCAATTCGATACGGCTACTCTAAGGGAGTGACGGTCTTAGACGACATAATCGGCGGTGTTCGTGAAGATGTCGCTGTCCGGATGGAACATACCTCCCTTGAAGCGTTGAAAGAACGGGCACTGCGGGTCCGTGAAGCTCAAGACGTTAAAGCAATTCTCAGTGGTCCCGACGTCAGTGTGATCGCAGAAGTTAAGAGATCCAGTCCGAGTAAAGGTGTGCTCGCGCAAATTCCTAACCCAGGACTACTCGCCGCTGAGTACGAAGCGGGTGGGGCGCATTGCATAAGTGTTCTCACCGAAGAACGCCGATTTGGCGGGAGTTTGGCTGACCTCACAGAAGTTCGGGCTGCTGTTGACATTCCTGTGCTGCGCAAAGACTTCGTCATTGGCAGTTACCAGTTATGGGAAGCCAAAGCTTACGGGGCAGACATGGTGCTTTTAATCGTGGCAGCTCTCGAGCAAAAGGTACTCATTTCGCTTATTGAACGATCCCAAAGTTTGGGGCTTACAGCCCTCGTGGAAGTACATGATGAAGAAGAAATCGATCGAGCACTTGATGCGGGCGCCACGGTCATTGGCGTGAATGCACGAAACCTAAAGACTCTGGAAGTGGATCGCTCAACTTTCAGTCGTGTGGTTGAGCGAATTCCTACCTCATGCATTCGAATTGCAGAGTCCGGGGTTCGAGACCATCATGATCTTATGAATTACGCCGATGCAGGAGCCGACGCTGTGTTGGTGGGGGAATCTCTAGTAGTTGGTGGGAATCCCAGGGAAGCAGTTCAAGAATTGGTTACTGCGGGGGCGCACCCTTCGTGTCGATCCCGAGGTAGGGCATGACCACTTCAGAAGTTGAACACGCAGAAGTCATTGCTGGGCACTTTGGTCCTTACGGGGGAAGGTTTGTTCCCGAGGCGCTTACGAGCGCGCTAGATCAACTCGATGCAGCTTTTCAAGTGGCCATTGCGGACCCGGATTTCGGCATCCAACTCGCAGGTTTGGAGCGGGATTACACCGGCAGGCCTTCCCCGCTAACGCGAGCATGGAGGTTCGGTAAATATTGCAATGATGCACATATTTACTTCAAGCGCGAAGACTTAAACCACACTGGATCACACAAAATAAATAACGCTCTGGGCCAAGTACTTCTTGCTCAGCGAATGGGAAAAACTCGGGTTATTGCCGAAACTGGTGCCGGTCAACACGGAGTTGCAACGGCAACGGCGGCTGCGCTCTTAGGACTCGAGTGCGCGGTCTATATGGGTGAGGAAGATACTCGCCGTCAGGCCCTTAACGTGGCTCGAATGAAACTTCTCGGCGCTGAAGTTATTGCTGTCACCAATGGCAGTAGGACTCTGAAAGATGCAATCAATGAAGCAATGCGTGACTGGGTTGCATCTGTTGACTCAACCCACTATGTGTTGGGAACGGTTACCGGGCCGTCACCGTTTCCCGACATGGTGCGCCATTTCCATTCCGTGATTGGGCGCGAATCAAGGGAACAGATTTTAGCCATTGAAGGTCGGTTGCCCGATGCCGTCGCGGCGTGCGTGGGTGGCGGATCCAATGCCATGGGATTGTTTAGCGGCTTCATAGACGATCCAAACGTGCAATTGCGCGGTTATGAAGCCGGTGGTGACGGAGTGGAAACCGGGCGCCACGCAGCAAGATTCTCTGCGGGTTCACCCGGGGTACTCCATGGTGCTCGGACATACGTCATGCAGGACAAATGGGGGCAGACCATCCCCTCGCACTCCATCAGCGCCGGGCTTGACTACCCGGGCGTAGGTCCCGAGCACGCCTGGTTGCATGACACCGGGCGAGCCATCTACGAACCTGTCAATGACGCCGAGGCTATGGAAGCATTTGCACTGTGTTCACGCACCGAAGGAATTATCCCGGCTATTGAAACAGCGCACGGGTTGGCGGGTGTGATTCGCTTGGGCAAAGAACTCGGTCCCGATTCCGTGATTGTTCTTAATCTCAGCGGACGTGGAGATAAGGACGTGGCGACCGCCGCACGTTGGTTTGGAATTGAACTTGAACATTCTGAGTCCGGTATCAGCATTGAACTTGCTGAAGGGCGCTGATTTGTGAATCCCACAAAAACGGGAACGATCCGCAGGGCATTTTCCGACGCGAAAAGCGAGGGCCGGGCGCTACTCATCGGTTATCTTCCTGCAGGTTTCCCCACCTTGGATCAATCGATTGAACTTGTTCAAGCAATGTGTGACGGAGGAGTTGACCTCATTGAAGTTGGTCTTCCCTATTCGGATCCCTTAATGGACGGCCCCGTCATCCAACAAGCCGTTGATCAAGCCTTGACCAATGGGGCGACCCCCGAGTCCGTGTTGAGGGTTGTCAAAGCGGTCGCTGATCGTGGAATTGTGCCGGTAGTCATGAGCTACTGGAATCCGATTGAGCAATTCGGTGTTGAAAACTTTGCCAGAGAACTCCAGCAGGCAGGTGGAGTCGGGGTAATCACCCCAGACCTGACGATCGAAGAGGGACAACCCTGGATTGCGGCCGCAGAGGCTCATGAAATTGATCCCATTTTTCTCGTCGCGCCGTCATCCACCAACGAAAGAATTAGCAAGATTTGTCACGATACTCGGGGATTCGTTTATGCAGCGTCCACAATGGGGGTTACGGGTGCTCGTGATCAAGTGAGCAATATGGCACCGGAATTGGTCGACCGGGTTCGTCAGTGCACAGACCTGCCGATCGCGGTGGGTTTGGGTGTCTCAAATGGCGTTCAAGCAGCCGAAATAGCGCAATATGCTGATGGTGTAATCGTCGGATCGGCCTTTGTGAAGGCGGCTACTGCTGGTGGCGTGGCAGCGGTTCTCGAACTTGCCAGGGAACTTGCGCAAGGGGTACGTCAAGGTGGGTAACGTACCTCGCTTAGTCTTACGATTCGACACGCGATGTTTGAGCGGTCAGTATGTGAAAAGGAGCAGATGCAATGGGTGAAAAGGGTCGCCGCGAACGAGCTGCACAAGCACGGGGAGAAGCTCAAGCCTCTGAGAAACGCCGTGAACGAATAGTTCGTATCGTTGGGGGTGCAACAGTGGTCGCTGTCATGGCGGCCATTATTGGAGTCGCCGTCTATGCCAGTAGCAACAGTCCATCCACCGATGCCAGTGGGCAAACCGGGGCAATCGTCGACCCAGATCCCTCAGCAGCAACGCCGGTTGGCGTTTTGCCGGCAGACTCACCGACGCCATTCGGAGTTCCTTATGGAATCGGCAGCACGGATGTTCCCGTGCTTGAAGTGTGGGAAGACTTCCAATGCCCAGCTTGTGGTGCACTCGAAATAGCCAATGGTGTTGGGATAGAACAACTTGCTGAAGAAGGCAAAGTTCAACTCATCTACCGACCGACGGCTTTTCTCGATGCAAATCTAGGAAATGATTCTTCACATCGCGCGGTCGCCGCGTGGGGTTGCGCGATCGATGCTGGCAAGATCAAGGAATACCGAAACACTGTCTTTGCCAACCAACCAGTGGAAGAGGGCTTGGGGTACACCGAAGAGCAACTTCTCTCATTTGGCTCACAGTCGGGCATCACTGATGCAGACTTCACGACTTTCTCACAATGTGTCACCGACGGCACCTACCTTGCTTGGGCGGCCAACACCAATCAAGAATTTGCAACCTCGCAGATTGGCGGAACACCATCGGGCTTTCTCAATGGTGAGCCCGTTGAAACCGCAACGTTGGCAGATCCAATTGCCTTGGCTGAACTTGTAGCTTCCAAGTCATAGGTGCAGGGGCCCACGTGAAAACATTCATACCCAGTCCAGAGACCGGCGTGTGGGATTTAGGTCCAATCCCGATTCGGGCATACGCGTTGTTCATTGTTCTGGGAATTATTGTTGCCATCGTTTTGGGGAATAAGCGTTATGAAGCACGTGGCGGACGCCCAGGAGTCATCACTGATATCGCCATTTGGGCTGTGCCCTTTGGAATTATTGGCGGACGCCTTTATCACGTACTCAGTGACTGGCAGATTTATTTTGGTGACGACGGCAAAGGATTTATTGCAGCACTTCGCATCTGGGATGGGGGCCTGGGTATTTGGGGGGCCGTTGCTCTGGGTGGGCTCGGAACATGGATAGGTGCTCGCCGTAATGGCGTCGCTCTGCCACCGGTAGCCGATGCCATCGCTCCGGGAATTGCACTCGCTCAAGCTATCGGTCGACTTGGCAACTACTTCAATCAAGAACTATTCGGTTCACCAACGACATTGCCTTGGGGTCTAGAAATATCACCCGGGAATCGACCGGCAGATTACGTTGAATACTCGACTTTTCACCCGACATTTCTCTATGAATCTTTATGGCTGGTGGGAGTTGCGCTCATCGTGATCTGGGCGGATCGGCGATTCAACCTTGGTCACGGCCGGGCATTTGCCCTATACGTGCTGCTGTACACATTGGGCAGAGTCTGGATCGAGGCCCTTCGAATTGACAGTGCGAATGAGATTTTAGGACTCCGCCTCAACGTGTGGACTTCAATCATCGTTGGATTAGGCGCATTGGCATACCTGGTCATCTCTGCTCGCATGCGGCCCGGACGGGAAGTAATTGCCACCCCCGATGAGCCAGCTGAGCCATCTGAATCAAAAGCGGTATAGTTTCACCCTCGGGCCAACGTCGTCCCGGAAGTGTCTGATTCATTTTTTTGATCAGATTTAATCCGTGTTGAATGCGACGTTTGAGGAGTTCCACAATGGCGATCAGCCTGCAGCCCAAAGCACAGGGCCTTTACAGCCCCGAGCACGAGCATGACGCCTGCGGTGTCGCATTTGTTGCGACCTTAACTGGAATTCCAAGTTACGAAATAGTGGAAAAAGCTATTAAGGCTCTTACCAATCTCGAGCATCGTGGCGCCTCAGGTAGCGAGCCGGACAGCGGCGACGGTGCGGGAATCTTGATTCAGGTTCCGGACCTCTTTCTGAGAAATAATGTCGATTTTGACCTGCCGGTGGCCGGAAAATATGCAGTTGGGACCGCATTTTTTGATCAAGGGCAAGCCCAGATCGCTATGGAGGCAATGAATGAACTTGCCTTAGCCGAAGGCTTAAGCATTCTTGGTTGGCGTCAGGTGCCGACCGATGATTCAATGATTGGAGCAATGGCTAAGTCGTGTATGCCGGAGTTCTGGCAACTCTTCATAACCGACAATGAATCTTCTGGCATTGCACTTGACCGAGCGGTCTACGGATTTCGAAAAATCGTTGAGAATGACCTCAACGTTTATTTCTCGTCACTGTCTAGTCGGACCCTGTTGTACAAAGGCATGTTGACCACCGGACAGTTGGCACCATTTTTCCCCGAGTTGACTGATCCGCTTATGCGGAGTGCTTTGGCACTCGTTCATTCTCGATTTTCTACAAATACATTTCCTTCGTGGCCACTTGCGCACCCGTATCGACTGATCGCACATAACGGCGAGATCAACACGGTTCGCGGAAATCGAAACTGGATGACCGCTCGCGAAGCAATGCTTACCTCCGATATTTTGCCGGGGGATCTGACCAGATTGTTTCCCATTTGTTCGCCCAATGCGAGTGACTCGGCTTCATTTGATGAAGCGCTGGAACTTCTGCACCTTGGCGGACGATCATTACCCCATTCAGTTCTCATGATGATTCCCGAAGCCTGGGAAAACAATTTGGATATGTCCCCGGCCCGAAGAGCCTTTTATGAATTTCACGCAACGATCATGGAACCATGGGATGGACCCGCGAACGTATGTTTCACTGATGGAACTGTTATTGGAGCGGTGCTGGACCGCAATGGTTTAAGGCCTGGGCGCTTTTGGGTCTGTGATGACGGACTCGTCGTATTGGCTTCTGAGGCAGGTGTTCTCGACATTGATCCAAGCACTGTCATTCGCAAGGGTCGGTTACAGCCAGGGAAAATGTTTTTGGTTGACACAGCTGCAGGTCGAGTTATCGAAGATGAAGAGATCAAGGACGAACTGGCTGCCGCAAACCCGTATCAGGAATGGTTGTCAAGAGAGCTCATCCATCTGGATGCATTGCCTGAACGGGAACACGTTATTCACACGCGAGATTCAGTTGCACGACGCCAGCAGACTTTCGGGTATACCCAGGAAGAGTTGCGGCTCGTCATTGAACCAATGGCTAAAAACGGCACCGAAGCAATCGGATCAATGGGAACGGATACCCCCATTGCCGCGCTGTCAGACCGCCCGCGCTTGCTTTTTGACTACTTCAGCCAACTTTTCGCCCAGGTGACAAATCCTCCACTTGATGCGATCCGCGAAGAAATTGTGACATCTTTAGGGAGCATCATCGGTCCAGAAGGTAACTTGCTCGAGGCTTCTCCGGCTCATTGTCGCCAAGTCGTTTTACCATTTCCCGTTATTGACAATGATGAATTGGCGAAGATTCTTCACATCAATGCGGATGGAAAATTGCCCGAGTTCGCTGCGGCACGAATCAAGGGTCTTTACAACGTTTACGGCGGCGGACCGGCACTCGAAAAGCGCATTTTGGAAATCTTCAATGAAGTGGATGCGCTCATTCGTCAAGGAAAGAGATTCATTGTTCTTTCAGATCGTGACAGCAACGCAAGCCTTGCGCCCATCCCATCGCTATTGCTATGCGCTGCAGTACATCACCATTTAGTTCGCACCAAGCACCGCACCATGATTAGTCTCTTGATTGAAACGGGAGACGTGCGCGAGGTACACCATGTGGCGCTGTTGATCGGGTATGGCGCCGCGGCTATCAACCCTTATTTGGCGCTGGAAAGCGTAGAGGATCTTGTTCGACGCAATGTGATTTCTGACATCTCTCCTGAGAAAGCTATGC
>JAFMCP010000069.1 GCA_017857705.1 Candidatus Nanopelagicales bacterium | reverse complement strand
CAGAATCACTTTCAATACCTACTTCTTCAGCGAAAGCGCGGCTGTAGGCCTTATACGAGTTGGTTGCATCCGATGTCGTCACTCCAGCAAATAGTTTGAGAGACTTACCCGCCGAACGCGAGAGGAACGCTTTGAACCTTGGTCCACCAATTTGTTGTCCGCCGGGCATGTAACGGGATGCAGCAGCGATTACGCAACCGCGATCTACCAGTTCAACCAGGATGTCAATGGACGCGGGGTCGTCCGAACCGTCAGCCATGGTCACGATCACCACTGGCGCGATTGCTTGGGAAAATCCGTATTTAATTGCTCCAGCCGGACCGCCTGAGTCTTGGATTTCTACTCGCACTTGAGGGATCTCTTTTTGGATATCTTGAATCACCGGGATCGTGGTGTCTTCTGCCGTGTCCACGACAACGATCACCTCAAAGGGAAGGCTGACATTGCGTGCGATCCGAGCGATAGAGGCTTGGATTGTCTCTGACTCGTTGTAAGCCGGAATAACAATGCTGACCGCGGGAGTTTGGGTCATTGAGATTGGCCCACTATTTTCCAAATGTCGAAAAGTGGTTGAGAGATTTCCAAGTTTTTATACGCCGTGTGTGGGGCGCCTATGACAACAATGTCGCACTTCTCAAGAAGTTCCTCTTGGGTCACAAAACTCGGATCTTCAAACATATGGGGATCGGCGCAGAGAACTTCTTGGGCGCGGAATCGCAGGATTCGGCGAAGTTTGTAACTCAAGCTTGAACGAGGGTCATCGGAGTCACCTTTAAACGCCATGCCGAGAATTCCCACCGTCAGTGTGGAGAGATCGTGTTCCTTTTCCATTTGCTCAACCAAGAACAGTGGCAGTCCTTCATTAACCATCATGGCGCTGTGACCAAGGTGGAAGGCGTTGTTACTGAATGCGGCCAATTGCATGGTGTCTTTGAGCAGGCACGGACCAGCGGCGAAACCTGCACGAGGCAGATCCTTGGCGCGTGGGTAGTTGTGGGTGATTGCGTGCCGGACATTTTCGTAGTCAACGCCGGCGTTGGTGGCCATCACGTAAAACTGATTTGCGATCGCAAACTTGATGTAACGCCAAGAGTTGGTAAATAGTTTTGCCAACTCGGCTTCTTCAGGGGTAACCCGAACTGGCTCAGCGCCGAGTTGCGCGAAAAGGGCTTCCGAGCGAGTGAAAGCCGTTTCTGTTCTCGCACCAACTACTTGTGGCAGGCTGGAAAGTTCCACGAGAGCGAAACCTTCAGCAATACGCTCGGGACAAAAAGACAGGTCAAGTTTTTTCCCTGACTTATCCAAATGCTTTTCAATCTTGCCCGTGACTCCCGGGAAAATCGTGCTACGTAGGATCATGAGTTGACCGTCGCGCATAAAGGGCAAGCAGTCATCAATCGCGTGAACAACAGCATCTGGTTCAGGGTTGAGGTGTTCGTCAACGGGGGTGCCAATTACCACAATGATCGTGTCAGCTTCGGTGATACTCGCCGGGTCCGTTGTGGCGGAAAATGACGCACTGGAAAGAACTTCAGCGAGTAGTTCGCTTGTCCCCGGCTCGAGGAAGGGCATTTCCCCAGCCATAACTCGCTGGACCTTGGCTGCGTCAAGGTCTAAGGCAGTTGTGTGCACGCCTGCTTTGGCGAGGGCAAGACCAAGGGGTAGTCCAACATGGCCACATCCTCCGACAATTACGACAGACATTTTTCCACTGCCTCTGTTCCCCTACCTTTGATAATGCGAATCTGATCCTATTACAAATGTAAAAATCAATTGGTTAGAGCCGAAGGACGAGCGATCACAAGCATTTGTTTGCCAAAGATAGGCCAAATCCATGGCGATTTTAAATAAATCCTCAGCAGCCCAAGAGAAGGTTTAAGTCGCCTGTTTTTTATCGTGTATGGCAGAAATCGAGGAAAAACTTCAGTCACGTCAAACTTCGCAAGTTGAAGGGCTTCAATCATGCTGAGATGGGTTAACGGCAGCGTGTGATCTAAGTAATCCCAGAAGTCTCCCTTGACGTACTTAATGTTTGGGATCAAGACCACTAGCGTCCCTGTTGGTTTTAGGCAGGACCGACATTCATTTAACGTGTCAACCAGGCTCTCTGCATTTGGGAGGTGTTCAAAAAAATTTGACGTGAAAATGGTATCAATTGATTGATTTTCAATCATGCTCAAATTTGTGGAGCTAGTTTCGACAAACTCAATTGAAGAATTCAGTTTATTTCTTGAATCCGGATTCAAATCAACCGCGAATTTTTGCTCAGCTTGAACGGCATTAATAAACTCACCATTTCCTGTCCCGAGATCTAAAACGGATCCGGTTGCAGGAACGTATCGTTGGAAGAAATTTGATACCAGAACCTTCCAGATTTGAACTTTTCTTTCCTCTTCTGAATCGCTGAATCTTTCGGAGTAGATCTTTGACAGATGTTCTTGCAATTGAGACCTCCACGTGCACTAGTTGGAAAAATCTTATAGTGACCAGTTACGAAGGCTGTATCTGGCCGCGTATTCATTCAAGGTGTCTTTACCAGAGTGGCTTAAACAACCCTGGGTAATTGCTGGCGGTAGCTCTTCGCGAATGTGGGGTTATTACTGTAGGGCAATGCGAAAGCAGAAAACGATGTTGTTCATCGGCTATTTCACTGCCGCGGCCATTGCCGTGTTCCTTCGTTGGCCAACCATGAACTTCTCGTTGTCCGAGGCGTTCGCGTTTCGCCAAATGCAAACCACTTTGATGATCCGCGAATACATGGAGGGTGGGCTTTTTCAGCTCAGTCCGTTACCGCTGCTGGGTCCGCCATGGCAGGTGCCCTTGGAATTCCCGCTCTTTCAGTGGCTAGCAGCGTTTGCCGGGAACATAGTTGGCGCTTCACCCCAGATCGCTGGGCGACTGACCGCACTGTTTTTCTTTTTACTCAGTGCTGCTTTAGTTGCGATATTGGCTACCCGGCTATATTCACAACTAGCTGGCTTTATTGGCTTTATATTATTCCTATTTTTACCTTTTGGGTGGCAGTGGGGCAACGCCCCAATGATCGAGTTCCTAGCCACTGCTGCCGCGCTGATCTCGGTTTTGTTGATCATATGGTGGATTGAGCGCAAGTCTTGGTGGCTCATACTCGCGCTCTCTCTGTCGTTAACTGTTCTTTTCTTGGTCAAGATCACTACGGCGGTAGTGTGGGTTGTCCCGATATTTCTCGTAGCGCTTGTTTGGCAAAACTCTGTTGCAAGGTGGGCTCGAGAGTCATCACGGCGTTGGCCATTGGCGATTGCTCTAGGCATCGCTGGGGTCGCCGGCCTGGCATGGACACGGTTCAGCGACAACTACAAGTCGGAGAATCAATTCACTCAATTTTTGACCTCCGATTCCTTGACCTTCTGGAACTTCGGTTCCGTTGACCAACGCCTGGATACCGCAAATTGGTCGGCAATTTCACAGTACGGGGAGTCAATTTATGGAGCCGTACTGATTTTTCTTGTTGTGATGCTTGCGGCGATTGCGCTCTGGCCTCACAGGTTGATTACCGCCGGCTTTGCCGCTGCATTGTTGGTCGGCCCATTGGTTTTCATGAATCTCTATTACATGCACAACTACTACCTGTCGACCGTCTACCCGGCAATAGTTTTGGTGCTTGCGGCGGGAATCGCCGGTGTTGCGAAATACGTGCCCACAGATTCAGCTCGGTTCTCAGTTGCCGGGTTAAGTGTTTTCTCCCTACTGGCAGTGGCTTGGATATCCCCAGAGGGACAGATGGTGTCCCAACGGAGCGCCTCTGGCCTCTACCAATTTCCGTTGGCTGCTGAACTCGTTGAAAACACGCCGGAGGGAGCCGGAATCATAACGGTGGGTTGTGACTGGGATCCGGCGTACTTCTATCTCAGTGGTCGCAAGGGTCTCATGCTTTCCGGGCGAAACGCCGATGAAACGATTCCTGTTGAGTGGATCGGTCCTGAGTTGCAGTACGTGGCCTCCTGCATTGAGGGAATTGACCCAAGGGCCTCAACTGGTTTACGACAACCCATGATTGCCGTCTCACCAAATATTTGGCGGATCGTGCCGAACTAGATGGGTCGCCGCCGACCGCAGGCTCGTTGCTTATTTTTGGCTATTTCGAAGTGGAGGCGCCGTCACGGAACCCGTCACGGATGGATTCCCCGCGGAATTGCATTGTGGGATCGGGGTAAGGGCGGCAAGCGGGAAATGACAGGTGGCAGCGGTCATCTTGGGTGGGTGTCACAATCAGGTTGCCGTCATCCAATGCAAATTCCACGATCGTTGCGCTTTCCACAGGATTGATGTGCGCCACGAAAGACAGCGGCCCGAATGAGAATTCACGTATCTCGTAGCCATCTGCTACGTAGCCTTTGATGTTGAGCGCTGTTGAGGCTGCCGGTCCCGCTATTGCAAGTGTCATGAAAGCGGCAACGAGTGCACTCACAGTGACCGCGTGTGGGCGTTGGGTGAACTGAAGTGAGAGCCGAGCCAGTGCAAGTGAGAGTGGAATTAGTCCGAGAATTAGCAGCGGTCCCCAGGCAAAGCGTGGGTCGGGTGCTGTGAAGAACCAGATTGCAATTGACGCCAGTGTCGGCAGGCTCAATAGGGCTAATCCCTTGATCCCGATACGGGTTTGGAGGTTTTTGTTGGCCTTGTTTTTTGTCGAGGAAGCAATGAGCGCCCAAATGATTACAGCGGCGAGAAGTGAACCCACGGCAAGTTGAACAGCCCAGTCGGTTGCGGTTCGCGCAAGCCACGAGCCGAACCAGGACCAAGAATTCAACACGACTTCAGGGGAGCCACCGGGTTCGCGGGCCCAAGACAGGATCCAGTCGCGTGAACCTGAGGGGTCTGGCACACGCCAGTCCACCGGCATGGGAAAAATAGTTGCGGGGTAAAACAGCCAGCCGCTGAGTAAGTAGTCGCGCACCAACATGCCAATTGTGATCAGTGCACTTAATGCGGCACCGACCGCGAGGAGTGCTCGGTGTTCGCGGAAATTCTTCTTGCTATTGGGTGAACGCCAAGCGTGGGCGATCAGCACGACGACAACGAGGACGGCGAAAACCCAGAGTTGGGTTCGCACGGTGGCGGCGAGAACTGCAACCACCGTTGCGATCACACCCCAAAGAACATCTCGATTCCAGAAAGCGTCAAGGAGATAGGCGGCAGCAACAACCACCAGGATCATGGAGATTGTGTCAGGGGTTGGGCTGGTGACCAGCATTGCTGGGGTGCCCAACAGAAATGGAATAGCGGCGGTTGCCGCGAGCAACATGAGGATTGTGCCGGGTGAACGTGGGCTGCGGCGAAGTTCAAGTAACCGAAGGGAAAGATCAATGACAAAAAGAAAAATAAATAGTCCGACTAACAAACGAAATGCTTCAATTTCCCACGGTGTTGCGGCCAGCATTGCTGGGAAAAGTGATGAAGTTGTGTTCGTGCCTAAACGTGAATGAAGGTTCGCGAGTCCAGGGATTGTTGGGTACTCGGCGGAGTACTGAATTGCATTAATGTGGTAAAGACCCGTGTCGTAGTTCGCTAATGGTCCGGCAAAAAAATGTGCAAGGAGTAAAACGGTTATTGCAAGTGTTGCGATCGGTATTAGCGTCCACCAGTAGGGCATTGATGCGCGCGCTGGTGTGGCCTTTATTCGCCAACCGCGCTTGAGCAACCACGCGGCAAGGGATGCACCCGCGAGTGCTACCAGTAACCAGATTGTTGCTGCGGATTTTAATGGTGCGAAGAAGTTAATCAGTATGAGCAATGCGGTTACCTGGGCTAGCCCCAACCACATGGCGATACGAATGCGCGATTGCCAACTTACTGTTGGTGACAGCAGGGTGCACCACAGTCCGGTGAGGACAAACAGGGTTGCGAAAAATGCCCATGTTAACGTGACTGCAATTGACAGTGACACTTTTGCACCTGTGCCTTTGCTTTAACCGCGTTTATTGAACAGCGGAGCGTTTTTCCCAATTACCCAGACCGCCCTGACACCGTCACGCCAGCTGATTTTTTTGCCTTCGGCGTAGGTGCGGCCAGAGTAGGAGATCCCGACTTCGTAGATCCGGTCACCGCGACGAGCGACTTTGGCAGTGATTTCTGGTTCGAAACCAAAGCGATCCTCGGTGATTTCAATTGCCTGAATTACTTCGCGGCGGAAAACTTTCGTACAGGTCTCCATGTCGGTGAGGTTCAGATTTGTCACCATGTTCGACATGGTGGTCAAGAGGCGGTTGCCAACACTGTGCCAGTAGTAGAGCACGCGGTGTTCATCACTTCCAATAAATCGTGACCCAAAGACAACATCGGCGCGGCCATCTCGCAAGGGGACCAAAAGTCGAGCAATTTCCGCTGGATCGTATTCCAGATCGGCGTCATGAACCGCAACGTAGGGGGCTGTTGCTTCGGCGAACCCGCGTCGAAGTGCGGCGCCTTTACCGCGGTTTACCGGGCTTTCCAGAACGCGCAGTCGGGGATCGGAAAACTCTGCGAGTACGGCGAGGGAGTCGTCCGTTGAACCGTCGTCGACCACTATTATTTCCATGACAAAGGGCAACGGGAGAACCCGTTCAAGTGCCGCTTTAACGCGCTTTTCTTCGTTGTAAACGGGGACTACCACGCATACATCAGGTTGCAAGTCGCTCACGAGTCCCCCTAACGAATATCGAGTTGGCTTATACGGTGGTGTTCATAGGATGTGGCTTACTTAATGCAGGTTGCAACCTAGCATTGCGGGGCCAGCATGGTTGCGAAGCACTCTGTGTACCCGGGAAAGAGCTCTGTGCACCTTGATTCGACCCGGTGTTCACGTGACATAGGCTGCCGCGAGACATAAGACAATGGGAATCTGGTGGAAACAGCAAGGGCACGGCAGCGGTTGAATGTGAGTGTCGCTGACCTGACGGCGTAGGTGATTGGACCGTTTACAATCGCATTCGTATTTGATTGGCGTGGTGTTGTGGCTGGCCAGGGTAGGTTTGGGGCCCAAGGCTCCTGACATTGTGGCTTCGGCTCTGGTTTTTGTGGTTGGATTTCTTGTTGTGTTCAATATTGTGGGTAGGGTGCTCGATGGTAATGCGTTGATCGCCGCCGCTGTTGTCGGTTCGAAAACCACCCTTCATGCAAATTGCGGCACGATTTTGGTGAACTGCCGCTTCCACGGCTCCAATGCTCAATATTGTTCAATGTGAATTTACGCCATGCTTTTGTTCAAGGTTGACTCAGCCTAGACTCGGATCATGACTGCCGGCAAAGGGAAGGTTGTTTTCTGGGCGCCGGTCATTGCTGTCTTTGTTGTCCTCTTTCTGTGGTCCTTGCACGCGTATCTCACTGTTCGGTTTAACAGCGACATTATTGTTGAGGCAATTGGTGTCCAGGACTTAATGCAGGATCTGTCGTGGGTGTGGTCCTACCCCGGACAGTTACATGGTGGGGTTGTTGAGTACCCGATCATGGCGGTGGGTGAGTTGATTGCCCCCGGGAACCCGTATGGCTTTACTTTCATTCGAATTTTTTATGTCCCCCTGACGGGTGTGTTGCTGGCTCTGAGTTTGCGGAGGGCTTTCCCTTCGGTGAACCTGTGGTGGTTCGCTGCAGCTGCCGCCGCCGGCCCCGCCTTGTTGCACGACTTCCGGGCGATCAGTGACATTTATCCTTTCGGTTGGTTGCTGGCGGCAATTGGGGTTTATCTCATTGCCGGAAAGCGTTTCCTTTTTATTGGTGGAGTATTTCTAGGGCTTGGCGTTTACGAGCACGCGTCCGCTGCCCTGATGTCCGTGCCATTGGTATTCGCCATCGCTGTTCGGTTCGAGTTTGAACTTCGCCGTTGGGTGCGTATGGCACTGGGCATTGCTGTTGGGCTGATCCCGATGGCGTTGGCGCAGTTCACCCAAGGGGACAAACTCGTGGTGTGGTCGCCGGCGAAATTAGAGTTCCCACGCATTATTGATCTATTGGGTTTGAGTGAGTCTGGGGCTGCCTGGCCGACTTCCATGTTGCCGGGGGCGTGGGGAATACAAAACGGTGGAACAACTTTTTTGGGCGTGAGTAACGGTGTTCAGTTCTCTCTCAATCTCGCACTCATTCTTGGGTTGTTAGCCTTCATTGTCGTTGGGACTGTTTTCATTCTTCGCGGGCGCTACACCTGGAAATCACCGGTTGGGTTCTTGGTAATCACGTGGGTGACCGGCCTGGTGCTGGCCCTTGGGCTGTCAGCGGTTGTGCCAACGGTGTGGTTCTACGGGTTGAGTCTGGGATTCTTGGTGTGGGTAACAGCAGCCCTTGGAACTCGGTTGGTTGCGATCCCGATTGTTGTCGTGATGGGCGCAATGAGTATTTACTCGGTCTCCGCTTTTGGTAGTACGATTGATTCGATTTCAATGAAGTTGAACCAACAAGAGGAAATTTCTGGGGTCGCCCAGTCTTTGGTTGACAGCAATGTGACGGTAATTTTTGGGGACTACTGGGAGATCTTGCCGGTTGCCTACGCATCCGCAGGTGAGGTTCACCCGATCACCTCGAACTTTAACCGCTTGCCACTGCCGGTTG
>JAFMCP010000068.1 GCA_017857705.1 Candidatus Nanopelagicales bacterium | reverse complement strand
ACCCTATGGTCAGGCCCCGCGCAGTGCAGCCCATGCCTTAGCGGAGCACATTTATGCAGGTGGATGAATGTTCTTTCGGCCTGGGCAGTATCAGTGAAGGCTTTTAGCGTGAACGTGACTTCCGAACAATGACTTTTAATGCTTCACGTCGTGCGAGTGGGGAAAGTTGCGGGTGGGTGTCAACAAAATGCTGGACCCACTGCGGGTGTGAATGGAAGTAGTCTCGCAACGCCCATCCAATAGCTTTGGCAATGAAGAATTCGGTGTCGCGGGCTCGCAGTGAGCAGAATTGCGCGAGGCGTTCGGTGTCTGTGTGTTCTTTTAATGTTAATTGGTGCGTGATTGCACTGCGAACGATCCACTTATTCTCGCTGGTAATCCACTCATGCATGACGGGTACGCATTCTGCGTGTGTTTGCACAAGGCGCCTGATGAGCGGATTTAGGGCATCGACACTGTCCCACCAGGATTTGTGGGTGACAAAAAATTCTGCTGGCTCACCAATGAAGGCAGGACCGATTAACTTTCGGTGATATAGGAGGGCGTCAACACCTGCGTGTTGGAACTCGCGTTCCGGCAGTTTATGGAGGGCGCGAGCGAGTTCGATTACTTCCGGCTCGCTTGGATCTGAGTAGCGCTTCAGTGTGTTGTTGACGGTGTTCCTGCGTAGTGGAGTTGCAATTCCTAGGAATTCAAATTGGTTGCGCATGTATCCGGACATTCCGCGCGCCTTGACCGGATCGGCACTGCTGTGGAGCTGTTCTGAGATCGAAGTGAGGATTTGCGTCAGATCCCACTTTTCTCGCATGGTTTCAATCGTAATTACCCGTTTACCGCTTTCGGGGTACATTAACCACGTGAGCGAGTTGATTGACACTACTGAGATGTATCTCCGCACGATTTTTGAACTCGAAGAAGAAGGCATTCCACCCATGCGAGCTCGGATAGCAGAACGCTTGGGACAAAGTGGTCCCACCGTTTCTCAGACGGTTGCCCGCATGGAACGTGACGGATTATTGAATCTGGACAAAGAGCGTCACCTCGAACTCACGACTGAAGGGCGTCACCAGGCCACGCGGGTTATGCGTAAGCATCGGCTGGCCGAATGCATGTTGGTGGAAATGTTGAAAATGCCGTGGGAGGAAGTCCACGCGGAAGCGTGCCGCTGGGAACACGTCATGAGCGATTCGGTTGAGCGGCGGCTCATGGAAATCTTGGATCACCCGACGGTTTCCCCATTTGGTAATCCGATCCCGGGCTTGGCGGAGATTGATTCGACGCTGGAGACTGAGCCGGTCGCCGCCAAGAACTTGGTGACCATCACTGAGATTGTTGGTGAAGAACCCAGCGGGGTCACTATTCGCAGGCTGGCCGAAACAATTCAACTCGATGAAGAAGTCATGGCTCGTTTGCGACGCGTCGGAGCATTGCCGGGGGCACGGGTTAAGGCCTATCGGGTGGGAACGGGTGTGTTTATTGGTAGCGCAGGTGAGTACACAGAGGTTCAGGAAGACGAAGCAGTGCACATTTTTGTCAGCGCAGGGAACTAGTCACGAGAAGCTAGTCACGAGAAGTTAGGGCGTAAGGGCATGCCCGACTTGCCGCGCGGGCCTAATTTTACCCCGAGCATTTGGTGGAGTTGGATCGTGTTGAGGTCAAACCCCATGCGTGATGCAGCCATATAGAGGCGCCACACGCGTGCAGTTCCTAAACCTGCTTCGGCGACGGCCTCATCCCAGTGGTTTTCAAGGTTGTCACACCAGTGCTTCAAAGTCAGTGCGTAATGTTCGCGTAAATTTTCTTCGTGGCGAATTTCAAAACCTGAGTCATTAAATGCTGACATGATCACACCCGGTCCGGAGAGTTCACCGTCGGGGAATACGTAGCGGTTAATAAATGAAGTCCGGTAGTGCGTCGGCTCTGAATCATCAGGTCGAGTGATGGTGTGATTGAGCATGCGACCCTCGGGCTTGAGCTTGTCGTAGAGGAAACTGAAATAGGAAGGGTAATTGTCACGACCGATATGTTCGGTGAGTCCGATTGAGGAGATTGCATCAAAGTCGGTTTCGTTGACGTCTCGATAGTCACTGAATCGAATTTCCGCGCGGTCAGAAAGTCCAGCGTCCGCAATGGCTTTTTGTCCCCACTCGGCCTGTTGAGCGGACAAGGTGACACCAATTGCAGTAACCCCGTAGTTCTTAACCGCATGGAGCACCATGCCACCCCAGCCGCAACCGACATCGAGCAACTTCATGCCCGGCGCTAGACCTAATTTGCGGGCAACTAGATCAAATTTTGCCTCTTGAGCAGTCTCAAGCGAGACTTGCGCGTTGGGAAAGACGGCACAGGTGTAGGCCATCGATGGACCAAGTACCCACCGATAAAAAGTGTTAGACACGTCGTAGTGATGGTGAATTGCTTCGGCATCCCGCTTTTTGGAATGGCGACTGCCGGAAAGGACGCGCTCCTGCGCGGGGGGAGTGGGGCGTTTGAGTGCGTAGTGGCCAAAAGTCTTGACAAGCTGGAATTTGTCTCCGAGGGTCAAGTGCGAATTGTCGAGGGGATACAGGCGCGAGAGAGTCGTGTACGCGTCCCCAACAATGTCAAGGTCACCGTTGACGTAGGCTCGCGCGAGTCCAAGTTGGCTGGGGGCTCCCGCCAGGTATTCGACGGCACGTGGGGTATTTATTTCAATAATCGCGTCGTGGTCTTGCGGTCCGAAGGTGGAACCGTCATAAGCGCGAAAACTCACATTGCGCTGTGTACCAGCAATCAGGCTAAATGCATCGGCCAAGTTCACTGTTCCCTAACCACTTTCTCGTAGAGACCGAGGAAACGCCCATTGGGGTCGTATTTCCCTTTTACCCGTTCATAATCTTGACCACCATAAATGGACCAAAATTCATCCTCGTTGTAGAACGCGGTCGAGTATAGAGATTTCCGCCCACCCATTTTGGTAACTTCACGCTCAATTAACCGATTTTTTTTGCCGTCTTCAGGCTTCTCGCCATTGACGAGTGGGACCGTGGACCAAAATCCGACGTTCACGTAAAGCTCATCGGGGTCAAATTCGTAGAGTGGCCAGCGGACATTGGGGTTCCGCTGCTTTAGGGGGCAGAGCCAGATGGGTTCAATGCCAATTTCGGCGTGAAAGAAGTCAAGAAATTCGGGCAGATGGTCAGCGGGAATCTCGATATCTTGTACGACCGACTCACGGGGCGGATTGCGCCTGAGGGCATCAATTTTTTCAGCTATTCGGTACTTGCGGTTTACGGCTATGAGTTTCCAGTAGACGTCACTGCGCAGCTTTGACTTTGGCCACAGGGCGCGGACTGTGGGATGTTGGGTGCCGAAAGCGCGTGAGCACCAAAACCAGTCGGTGTCCCAGCGCCACAGGTAGTCGTTGATCGTGAGGTAATCGTCTTTGAGCGTTTGAATCGATCGGTAGTAGATCGCCATACCGGTGTAGTCACTCACGCTGCGTCGTGCGGGCAACTCACCAACCATTGTGCCAATTGTTAAATACTGTTCATGCGGCGAGAAAACAACTCCGTCAAGAAAGTCAATCGGTGAGTCATTAAAAATGCGGGAATCCACTAGATCCTTCATTGCCGTGGTTAATTCCTGTGCGGAATTAAAACGTAGATGCGAAATGTGAACATATGGTTTCGTGGGTTCAAGTTCAATTTTGAGTCGCAACGCGTAGCCGAGTGAACCATAAGAATTAGGGAACGTATAAAAAAGATCCTGGTGCGGATCCTGGGAATCGCCACTTATGGTCAGTACTTCACCGGAACCGGTCAAAATATCCAATTCAAGGACCGACTCATGGGGGGTTCCATTGCGAAAACTTGCGCTCTCAATGCCCAAACCCGTCACCGCGCCACCGAGTGTGATCGTGCGTAGTTGTGGAACACAAAGAGGCATCAAGCCGTAGGGGAGGGTTGCGGCAACGAGGTCTTCATAGGTGGTCATGCCACCCACTTCGGCTGTTCGTGCGAGGGGATCGACTTCAAAAACATGATCGAATGCGCTCACGTCTAGTCCGGTGACCGCACTCGCTGAGCGGCCGCGAAAGAGATTGCTGGTTGTCTTGGCCAGCCGGATGGGAGTGTTGCTGGGCGCATGCTTGAGTTGGGCGCGGGTCGCTTTTACGGCCGCGTCGTATCTCAGGCGCCAGGATTTGCTGGAATTTGATACCAAACTCACTGGACAAATGTAGTGGATCGGGCTCGGGAACGAGATCCACACGGAAAATAGGTGAGAATAGGAGCGTGAAACGTAATTCTTGGATCCCATTGGTCGCCGGTGCCGTTGCATTCCTGCTCACTTTGGGGATCGGAGGGGCAGTCGGGACGGACTGGTTGGCCCGCAATATCGAGATGGACCGATTGGTGAGCGCGATTGAAGTCTCCGAGGCCGCAATGGGGGAAGTACAGGATCGGGTTGTCGTGGTGTTGGAAGAACTTGATGCAGCCGACTTGCAAGGGGCACCGGCTGATGCCCAGACCGATGCCCAGACAAAGGCTGCTGTTGCAGAACTTGCCGCCATTGCCGTGGACGGAGCAGATTCAATTGGCGCAGCTGGCCGGGCGATCGCTGCTGTCAATGTTTTGCCATGGCACACCGAAATCACAAGGGCCAAGGAAGCGTATTTACTGCACAACTATGCGTGGCAGGCATACATGCAGGCCGCAATCGAAGACCCTGTTGCATTCACGGTCGACCAGCCGCTCGTGAACCAAAGCTTTCTTGATTCCCAGCAACCACTCGAAAACGCGATACCCGACTTATCGCTCTTTGACTTGGAGCCAAGGGTTGAGAACATCTTTGTTGAGGGCGCACCACAAGTGCAGGGCGAGATTATTTGAGCGAGACTATTTAATTGCTAGTCAAGTGCATTCTTTTTAGCGAGTGAACTGGGCCACCAGATTTTTTTACCGATGTCATAGGCCAAAGCCGGCACCAGTGTTGTTCGTACAACGAACGCATCAATGAGAACACCAAGTGCTACTGCGAATCCAACCTGACGCAGGGAAACCAGCGGGAGGACTGCGAGCACGAGGAAGGTTGCGGCAAGCACGATACCGGCGCTAGTAATTACTCCGCCTGTAACAGTGAGGCCTTTCAAGATCCCTTCTCGGGTTCCGTGGATCAGGGTTTCTTCTCTCACTCGAGTCATGAGGAAAATGTTGTAGTCAACTCCTAGGGCCACCAGGAATACGAATGCGAATAATGGGAAAGAGGGGTCAGCACCGGGGAAGTCGAAAATGTAGTTGAATGCGATGGCGCATGCCCCCAAAGTTGCGAAGTAGGAAAGCAACACAGTTCCGATTAAAATAATGGGTGCATTAAAGGCTCGCAACAAAATAATCAGAATGATCAGAATCACGATCAAGACGGTGGGAATGATTACATTGCGATCGCGCAGATTCGCTTCATTGATGTCGAATGCGACAGCCGTTGGGCCACCAACGCGGGCCTGCGCATCAGGCATTGATGTAAAGCTGGTTCGTAGGTCACCAATGACCGATTCGGCTTGGGAAGAATCAGACGGTGCCTGCAAGGTCACCGAGAACAGCACACGCCCGTCAACAACGGGAACTTCACCTGTTGTCGGATTGGTATAGGGAACCGCGTTGGCAACACCGGGGGTGGCTGCAATGACGGAGAGAACTTCGTCGCTACTGGCCTGATCGGCGGTGACAATTGTTTCGCTACCGAGCCCACCCGGGAAGTGTTCGACTAAAACATTTTGCCCAATCACCGAATCAACTTCTTCACCATTTGTGAATGACTCTGAGGTTGCTACTCCGCTCGCATTTAATGTGGTGCTGAATCCGGCAAAAACCAACAGGATGAGTGCGGTTGAGACCCAGGTAACACGTGGCTTGCGTCCCACGACTCCAGACAGTCTGGACCAGACACCGGAAAGTTTGTTATCCGGTTCACCCAGCCGGGGGACCCTCGGCCAAAATGCCCAGCGTCCGGCGGGAAAACGTTCCCGGTTAAATGGGCCACCGGAAGTGGCAAATACCCGCATCAAGCCAAACACAATCCACATGAGCAGCGTAATGAGAGCTGCCGCCCCTCCAACCAATGCAAATGGACCAAATGAAATGTCGGTAATGAGGCCAAGAAGGAACCCGACCACAGCGGGAACCATGAACGCCAGAATAGGAAGAGTGAAACTGGGAAAGGTGAGCAGAGCTGGTAGAAAACTCAGCATGACCAGCATTGCCACAATGACACCGACCGCGGAAACAGGGCCCGTTGACTTATTTGAGTTCAATTCACTGAGCAGCAAACACATCAGGCCAATAGATGTTGTGGCTGAAGAAGCAATGATCGGCGCGCGGACACCCTTGATTGCGGCACCTATTGCCTCAGTATGAATGGCGTATTTGTGTAACTCTTCACGGTACCTACTGACAAGTAATAGTGAATAGTCCGTTCCTGCACCGAATACCAACACTGTCAAAATACCTTGACTTTGTCCGTTGAGAACGAGCACGTCGTTGTCGGCCAAAACATAAACAATCCCGCTGGAAACTGCGAGCGCAAAACCAGCAGAAACCAACGGAATCAACCACAAAACCGGACTGCGGTACACAAAAATTAAAATGATCGCGACAACAATTGCGGTGGCCAATAGCAGCGCCCCGTCAATGGCACCAAAGACCTTGATCAGGTCAGCAAGGAAGCCGCCGGGTCCGGTGACATTGATTTGGAGGGTGTCGAAAGTGGCCGCATAGTCGCGAATCAAATTAGTAATCTCGATGAAAACAAACTCTCCGGCCTCAGTTCGTTCACCACCGATATCACCATTGACGGAAATATTGACCAACAGTGCCTTGCCATCTTCTGAGGGGAGTGGGAAGAGCTGCTCAGAATCCAAGTAGGTACCCACGCGAGAGCCGTCGGCCAAAATTAACTCAGGGACACCGGTGAGGAACTCCGTGATGGAGCCCCGATCGGCCTCGGTTAATGGTGAACGATCTGGGTGAGTGATCACGGTCAAAATCGGAATTGAGGGGTTGTCGGCGAAAAGGGCTTGTTCCTCACTGACGAGCGTTGACTCCGAGGAGGCGGGAAGGAAGGTTGCATTGTCGTTTTCTTGAACCTCGGACAAGCTGCCAGCCAAGGGTCCGGCCCAACTACCGATCATGAGCCAGATGACGGCTGCGCCAACGGCAAGCCACAATGCGCGTCGTCCGTGTTTAACGGAACTTTTTGCCGTTGAATTGTCCTCTGTAATCAACTCGCTCATCCCCGAAGCGTTGCGTATTTGAGTTCAACTTGCAAGCAAGGACTCCACGTGTCACTCGCCCAGAGTTAGGACACACCCATGGCAATTGTCTTCGAGTACGCTTCACATTGTGTTTGATGTGATTGCTGGTCTTCCGGTTCATGCGCTTATTGTTCATGTTGCCGTAGTGCTCATTCCGCTATCAGCATTGGGAGCAATACTTATTGCCGCCCGCCCAAAAGCATTACGACTCTTTGGTGCCGCCACCGTAATTGGGGCCACGGTCGGGGTCGTTGCGAGTGTGATCGCAGGAGTCTCCGGGAATCAACTGGCTGAACGGGTTGGCTGGCCCGAAACACATGCGAATTACGGTGAAATATTTCCGTTTGCGGCATTGGCTTTCCTGCTGCTACTGATTGTTTTTTGGGTTTTTGCCAGAGGTGTTCCACTCAATCGAAATAGACCCCTGTGGCTCAAGGTCTTTGGAGCTGTATTAATCGTGGCAGCGATCGGGATTAGTTATTTCACGGTCCTCACCGGTTACTCCGGCTCGAAAGCCACTTGGTCGGAAATCGTTGAGACCACGCAACCGGGAACCTTCATAGAAAACTAGCTACTTTGTTGCGGCGCCCTCCAGAACTTCTTTGTAGTACTCCTCTTCTTTATCTTTTCCAGGGAAGAACAAAAGGGATACTGAAAGCCCAATCAAGGTGAGAACCAGTGCCACGGCTATCGCAGCAGATTTCCCGTCAGTAAATGCCAGAGCGGCACCCTCAACGATTTCCTTTGCAACCTCTTTGCTGTAACCCTGAGAAACATCAACGGCGCTTGAATAGGAAGATGTCAGTTTGTCCGTCAACTCGCCGGTCACAACCGATTGATCACTTGCTGGAAGAGCCGAAAGTTGGGACTTGATCGACCCGGCGTAGGCAACCGCGAGCAGTGCGCCCATCAGGGCTTGAATGACTGCACCACCGAAGTCGCGAGTCAGGTCAAGAAAGGCTGATCCCATGCCAGCTCGCGCGGGTGGGACCGAACTCATTAATGCGCGGGAAGCTGGAGTAGCGGCTAAACCAACGCCGGTCCCCACGAATGCATATGCGATAAAAATCCAGAGGAGGGAAGCTTCGTCGGTCCATTTAAGAAGCATGATTGTGAAAGCCAATGCCACCGAACCCAATCCCCAAGCAAAGGCGAACCGGCTACCTCGTTGAATTACCAACTTGCCCGCCAACGCCCCAAAAATCATTGTGCAGATCGAGCTTGGAACCACTACAAGTGCTGCTTCAAGTGCGGTGTACCCGAGAACATTTTGGGTGAACTGTTGGCCAATAAACATTGCACCGATAAGGGAACCGAAAGTAATTGCGCTGGATAAAAATGCAACCCACAAGGTGCGCGCTTTAAGTAGCGGTAAATACACCAACGGACGTGAAGCCTTTGCCTGTCGCCAAACGAATAAGGCGAGAAAGATAATTGAACCGCCGAGCAAAGCAATTAGTGTCAGGTCAATTCCTTGAGCTGACAAAATTATCGAGGTAATTAAGGCCATAACGCCAAGTATTGAAAGAACGCCACCAATGTGGTCAACAGCACCGGGGTCTTCATCGCATTTCCACGGTAGTGAGATCAGTCCCAGAATTAATGCTGCAACGACGAGTGGAACCGCTATTAAAAAGACCGAACCCCACCAAAAGTATTCGAGCAGCCATCCGCCGATTACCGGACCAATCGCTGCTACTCCGCCTCCGATACCGGACCACAGTGCTATCGCTGTCACCTTTGCGTGATTGCGATAAAGGCTCGAAATCAATGAAAGTGTTGTGGGAAAAAGTAGCGCGGCGGCAAGCCCGGATGTAAATCGACCAAGAATGAGAATTTCAA
>JAFMCP010000067.1 GCA_017857705.1 Candidatus Nanopelagicales bacterium | reverse complement strand
CCCGAAAATGGTGGTGCGATCCTCTGGCAGCACTTGTTCTGGTTCTTCGGGCACCCGGAGGTTTACATCATCGCCTTGCCATTCTTTGGAATTGCCAGCGAGATAATTCCTACCTTTGCTCGCAAACCGCTATTCGGCTATAAGGGATTAATCTTTGCAACGATGGCGATTGGTGCACTTTCAGTTGCTGTTTGGGCTCACCATATGTATGTGACCGGATCGGTCTATCTACCATTCTTTGCCGCGACAACCATGCTGATTGCGGTGCCCACGGGAGTGAAATTCTTCGCTTGGATTGGAACGATGTGGCGAGGCTCTATCTCATTTGATACGCCAATGCTGTGGACCATGGGATTTTTGTTCACCTTCCTTTTCGGTGGACTCACTGGAGTCATCCTCTCGGCCCCGCCACTTGACTTCGCTGTTTCTGACTCCTACTTCGTGGTTGCCCACTTCCACTACACGGTGTTTGGCACAGTCGTGTTCATGATGTTCGCTGGTTTCTACTTCTGGTGGCCAAAAATGACCGGGAAAATGTTGGACGAAAAACTAGGAAAAATTCACTTCTGGATGCTCTTTATCGGTTTCCAGGTCACGTTCTTGGTCCAGCATTGGCTAGGCGTTCAAGGAATGCCTCGACGTTACGGAGACTACCTTCCCATTGATGGATTCCAGACTTTGAACATCGTCTCAACAACGGGAGCTGCAATCCTTGGCTTCTCGACTCTGTTCTTTATCTGGAATGTGTTTAAGACCTGGAAGACTGCTCCTAAGGTGACCGTTGACGACCCGTGGGGTTGGAGTGGTTCACTCGAATGGGCAACTTCCTGTCCACCACCACGCCACAATTTCACTTCCATTCCTCGCATCCGTTCTGAGCGTCCAGCATTTGATCTACATCACCCTGAATTAGCAGCGGTTGGTGCTCACCAAGTCGCAGTCGCACCAACGGCGACAGCGGCGCAGCCAACAGCAGGCGAAACGATTGTTGTGGGTGAAACAAAGTGAGGATTGAAGGTGGGCTTTTTGGGATCGGGTTCGTGTTCTACACCTTGCTCGCAGGTGTTTACTGGTATTTCAGCCGTGATGAAATTGGGACGACCGCTCTCGCGCTCACCGGTGGGATGGCATTTCTGATCTCGTTCTATGCGCTTTACACCTCGAAGAGGGTCTACCCTCGCCCCGAGGATCGTCTTGACGCCGAGATCGATGAAGCTGATCCAGAATACGGTTTTTATAGCCCACATTCCTGGTGGCCGCTGGCCGTCGCTGTAGCCACCGTGATTGTTGTGCTGGGATTGATCTTTGCTGTCTGGTTGATCGTGCTAGGTGTTGCAGCGCTCGTGTTAGGTATGGTCGGTTTGCTCTTTGAGTATTATCGTGGCGAGTTTGCCCACTAAAGTGGATCGAGCAATAATTGGCGTTTGGACGCCATAAGTTTGCAAACTTCGTCCTCTCCTCGTACTGTGCTATCAGTATTGGTCACTCACCTAAGATCAAAAATCGCACATGTGGAGGGTCGTTGTTTTCTTACAGTAACGCTCGGGCACTAATAGTGGTTCCCACTGGCCTGATCGCGGGTGCATGTGCACTTGCGGGCTGCACCCCGACGTTGACGGTCACTACGCAGGCAACAGACCCGACGCCTCTGGTGAGTATCTCAGCGAGTCCAGAGGTGGGCACTGGCGTTGACCCTGATACTCAGGTGGTGGTCGAAGCTGATTTGGGTCGCCTCACCCAGGTTTCGGTCCTCGGGCCCCAAGGAGAAGTCCCAGGAATTCTCTCCGAAGACGGGTCACGTTGGACGGCAATAGATGCAGCACTTGATTACTCTGCGACCTACACGATTGCGGCGCAAGCAGCTGACGCCCGTGGTCGAGTCGACACAATGAACTCAAGTTTCTCCACTTTAGAGCCAGAAAAGTTTTTCACGGCTGATGTTTCACCGAGTGCCGGGGAAATCGTCGGTGTTGGCGAACCGATCGTGGTCAATTTCAATAAAAAAGTCGCAAACAAAGCTGAAGTTGAAGCGGCACTTGTCGTGCGCACCAGCCAGCCGGTTCTTGGGGCGTGGGCGTGGCGTGACAACCGCACGGTTGAATTTCGCCCAAAGGCATTGTGGCCCGGGGATATGGATGTTCAGGTCGATCTAAATCTCACCGGTGTGCAGGCAAAGCCCGGTGTGTTTGGCAAAGCCAACACAACGGATACATTTCGTTTCCGGCCTTCAATGGTGAGTGTGGTTGACGCAAACACCCACACCATGAATGTCTACAAAGCTGGTGAACTTTTGCGATCTATTCCAGTGACAACGGGTAAGCCTGGTTTTGAAACCCGTTCGGGAACAAAGGTTCTGATCACCAAAGAGCGTTCGCGAATCATGGATGCGGCAACGGGAGGAACATCACTCGAAAGCCCGGAGTACTACCGGGTTAACGCTGAATATGCCATGCGAATGACCTACTCGGGAGAGTTCGTGCATGCAGCGCCCTGGAGCACAGGCAGTCAAGGGAGTGCAAACGTTTCCCACGGTTGCGTTGGAATGAGTACAGCAAACGGGGAATGGTGGTGGAATCAAAATGAGATCGGTGACGTAGTCGTTGTGGAGAACACCCCGAGAATTCAGGGTGATGACGGTAACGGTTTGACCGTGTGGAACGCTCCATGGGATGAATGGCTAGCTAAATCACTGGCCGGACCTCAGTTCACTAAACCGATCACATCAAATCCTGGCGCACAGGAATTGGTGGATACCCCAATTTTCACCTCGGCCAGTAACTCATAGTGTGATTGAACAGGATGCGACACTTGCTCATTGGATGAGCGAAGATGACACGACAACCGTGACAGCCATGCAAGACAGGCAGTCCTCGAGTGAATTCATGGCGGCTAGTTCACGACCGCAGGATTAGGAAACCGTTACGGGTAGGCCGCTGAGAACGGCGGTTCCACCCAGGGGATCCACATGATCAACACTCACCAAGACATTCACATTGAAGTCTGCCCAGCCGTGTGGAATACAAATACAACCACGAGAAACGGTGTCGCTAATCGCCAAAGCAATGTTTAGACTCCCGTTAGCGGTCGTAACGCAAATCATTTCACCGTCACTGCGACCCAAATCCTCTGCGTCAAGTGGATGCATTTGAGCAGTGGGCAGGTTTGATCCACCCTGCAGGTTCTCAATATCCTTCATCCACGAGTTATTGCTGCGCAACTGGCGTCGCCCCACCAGTAAGTACGAACCAGCGGCGGGTGCAGTAACGCTGACATCTATGGCAGAGCTCGCGGCACCGAGAGTCGCAACAAGAATCGGTGGTGCGAATTCAATGCGACCGCTGGGCGTGCGCAAGACTTCGGGCAGTCGGGGTGTTAGTGGGCCTAAATCAATTCCGTGTGGGGAGTCAATGACTTCCTGCAGGGTTAAGCCAGCAGGACTGGAACGCAATCGAATGTCAAGAACTCGGTCGACCCCACGCAATGGAGCCACGGAGGTAAGCACCTCTTCAACGGTTAACCCATGTAAACGTGATGCGGAATCACTGATGGCTTGGTGGGCGACTGCAGCCGCCAAGATGTCATCCATCGCTTCAGCGCTGAGTTCATTACCTGTATTAATTCCAACGGCTATCCCTGCCAATGTCAACAAAACATTTGCTTCGTCCATCTGACCTTCGGGAACAGGGAACAGTGCAGGAGAGTAGCGGGCTTGATTACGCACAGCTAAATTGTTGAAGACCACGTCGTAGTGTGGGCGTGTCAAAGGTGATGAAACGGGAAGCACAACGTCGGCCAATGTATTGGTCGCAGTGAGATACGGATCAACCGAAACCATGAAATCGAGGGATTCGAAGGCTGCTCGTAGACGTGATGAGTCTGGGGTAGAAACTATTGGGTTGCCACCAATCACAAACATGGCGCGAATGTGAGCACCGGATTCAGGGTCCGGTGTGTCGATCTCCTCGGCCAGCGCGGACACCGGAAATTCACCCAAGACGCTGGGTAGGCCGCGAACCCGCGTGCGTCGACGTCCGGGAATACTCACGCCATGACCCACCCCAGGGGTTCCTTCGGTGGAAGGTCCACCCGCTGCGGGTAGTGCGAACATCACGCCACCGGGTTTATCCAATGATCCGATTGAAATATTGATAACGTCTATGAGCCACGACGCTACCGTCCCCATGGGCAGCACGGCACCGTCAATGCTCAGTCCTGAAGTGGTTGTACCCATGCGACCGTAAACCGCAGCACTGGGCGCAGCTTGAAGCTCTGCAGCAATTCGACGGGTGACATCAGCGTCAATGCCGGTTATTTCGGCAACCCTCTCGGGTGTGAAATCGGACAACGCCGAAACCAATGAATCAACAGCAGTTGAGTTAATCCACTGCTCCGCAGCACCAAATTCGGCGTCTCCCTCAATGATGAGGACGTGGGCAATGGCAGCAAGCCATAAAGCATCACTGCCTGGACGGATTTCGAGATGCTCGTCCGCGAATTCAGCGGTGCGCGTGCGGATAGGGTCGACAACGACAATCCGGCCACCGCGTTTACGCAAGGCGCGTAACCGACCGGGAAAATCAGGTGCGGTCAGCATTGAGCCATTAGATACCAGGGGGTTGGCGCCTAGGACGAGAAAGTAATCGGTGCGGTCAAGATCAGCCAATGCGATAGACAGTGCGGTTCCGTACATCATGGCCGAAGCGGCCTGCTTTGGCATTTGGTCAACTGTGCTGGCAGAAAAGCGTTGTGATGTTCCCAAGGATTTAATCAAGGTGGGTAACATGAACGCACCCGATAGGGAGTGCACATTCGGGTTGCCCAGAAAGAAACCAACGGAATCAGGGCCGGAAGCTTGGATAACCTCGCCAAGCCGAGCGCGAATAACTGAGAAGGCTTCATCCCATGTTGCCGGTAGCAACGCTCCATGTGAATCGCGAACAAGGGGAGTGCGCAACCGCGTGGGGTCGGCATCAACTGCGCCCAGCGCGACACCTTTGGGACAAATGAATCCATGGCTGAAAACATCGGCCTTGTCCCCGCGCACTGACGTCACGGTTGAACCGGTGATCTCCAGTTCTAGACCGCAGTTTGCTTCGCAGAGGGGACAAATGCGCAATGCCGTGCGCTCGGAGTCAGCATTCATGGACGCAAGCCTGCCATCTCAGGCCAGCCTTCGCCCATAAATACCAATATTGCCTGTCTAATTTGGAGCTTCCGTCATCACGATTGTGGTTGTAGGTGAAGTCAGCGTCAAGGTTGACCCGTCAAGGGCGTAACTCGGATTTGACGTGAAAAAGGAGATCAAGGCTTGATCTTGGGCCATGAGCATTTCCGGGCAGGCCATCATGGTTGAGCCCATATTGCCAGCGGGAACAGCGAGAACTCCGTCAGTCAAGGTAGCCATGCCGAACATGGTGTTGCAGCCGGCAATGACGGAAATACCATCTTCGGTGAAGGTGAGTTCAATCGAACTTTCCTCGGCAGCAGGCGTGAGCAGACCGTCAACGGTGAGTTCGTTTGCAACATACGTTTTTCCAATGGGATCAGAACTTGTGGAACCCTCGCTACTACACCCGGAGATTACGGCGCCAATGACAACACATGACAGGATGAGACCAAATAATTTCTTCATATCAACAGAGTAAGACACCATGTCCTAGAAATCGAGAAAGATCTGGTCCAAAAGGAGCCAATCTTTCATGCTCACCGGTCCATGGTGTGCCGCCTGGCACCCAGGCCAGTCAGAAATTAATTGATCCCCCCTACTGAGTAGGAGGGATCAATTAAAGTCCGGGATCGTTACTGCCTTTGGTCAACCTGTTCTTGATTGGTCATTGGCATTCCAGGGTGGTGCAGGACTCCACCGTGACCAACTGGATCTTGATCCAGTTCTTCGTATTCGTGTAGAGGGGCTTCAAGGGCTGCACTGTGTGCGGCATGCGCCTGACCAGCTTCAATTTCGGCATCGGTTGGACGCTCAATATTGTCGCGGAGGAAGAAGCTGGACAGTTTGTGTCGAAGTTGATCCACCCGGTAATTCGGATTGCGGACTCCATCGGCATCGACCTTAACCGGCGCGGGAAGAACGGGAAGATCATCTTTTGCGGAGATAACTGCCAGTTCCTTGTAGTTCAGCGGTTGGTGCACCTCAATGAATTCACCGTGAGGCAGGCGCAGAACACGACCGGATTCGTAACCATGAAGCAACTTCTCGCGATCCTTGCGCTGCAAGCCCAGGCAAATTCTTTTGGTGATGAGGAATGCAATTGGGGGAAGGATAATCAAACTGATGCGAAGAGCCCAACTCAGTACGTTGAAGGAGAGACTGAATGCGGCGGCAATGACGTCGTTGCCACCACCGATCCACAGAATGCCGTAGAAGACGATTGCCGCGACTCCAATTCCGGTGCGGACAGGGGCGTTGCGGGGGCGCTCGAGCAAGTTGTGCTCGCGCTTGTCACCCGTTGCCCAAGCTTCAAGGAACGGGTACAACGCCAAACCGGTGAACAGGATTCCAGGGATGACAACCGATGGAATTAAAACATTCCAGGAGATGGTGAACCCGGCAATCACACTTTCCCAGTTGGGCATGAGTCGAAGCGCTCCATCAAGCCAACCGATATACCAGTCGGGTTGAGTACCGGCCGAGACTTGGTCGGGCATGTAGGGCCCAAAGATCCAGATTGGGTTAACGGTCACCAGCCCACCGATTAAGGCGATGATTCCGAAGACGATGAAGAAGAAGCCACCAGCCTTAGCCATGTAAACGGGCAACAATGGGTAACCCACAACATTGGTGTTGGTGCGGCCTGGTCCGGGGAACTGAGTGTGCTTCTGCGTCCAAACCATCATGAGGTGGACCGTGATCAAGGCGAGAATGACCCCGGGAATAAGCAGAATGTGCGCGGCGTAGAGACGGGGGATGATTTCGGTACCGGGGAACTCGCCACCAAATACTAGGAATGCCGCCCACGTTCCAACCAGCGGGATGGACTGCAAGATTCCACGAATGATCTGAAGACCGGTTCCCGAGAGCAGGTCGTCGGGGAGTGAATAACCGGTGAAACCAGCACCCAGTGCTAGGGCGGTTAGTCCAACACCGACGAGCCAGTTGAATTCCCGTGGCTTGCGGAAAGCACCGGTAAAGAAGACGCGGAACATGTGTACGGCCATTGCGGCTACGAAAATGAGTGCACTCCAGTGGTGCATCTGGCGAATTAGTAGCCCGCCACGCACCTCGAAGGAGATGTCTAGCGAGGATGCATACGCCTCGGACATTTGCACACCCTTGAGAGGCACGTAGGCCCCGTTGTACACAACCTCAACCATGCTGGGGTTATAGAAGAAGGTTAAAAAAGTTCCGGTGAGCAGGACGATGATGAATGAGTACAGTGCAATTTCACCGAGCATGAATGACCAATGGTCGGGGAAGACTTTGCCCAGATTTCGACCAAGGAACTTATTGCTTCCTAGCCGTTGATCAACGTACTTGGCTGTGGCTCCACCTACTTGCTCAACCGGATGATCCGTTGTTGTGCTCATGCTTTATCTCGCTCCCAGAAACTAGGTCCGACCGGTACGGCAAAATCTTGCGTCGATATCAAATATCCTTCCTCATCTACCGAAATCGGCAACTGCGGCATATTTCGGGCAGCTGGCCCAAAAATTACCGCGCCAGAATCAGCGAGATCGAAGGTTGATTGGTGGCACGGACATAAGAGGTGATGTGTGCGCTGTTCGTACAGGGCAATCGGGCAACCTACGTGCGTGCAAATTTTTGAGTAAGCCAAAATTCCGTTGTAATCCCAACCTTCGCCCTGTTGTGAGCGAATCTGATCCGGATCCATCCGCACCAAAATAATTGCGGCTTTGCCACGGGCGTTGAGGTTGTGCTCTTCCTCTTGAACTTCAAGTAAGCCCTCAGGCAGTGCTGAGACGAGGCCTCCGACCGGCAAGTCTTCGGGCCGAACCGGCAAGTACGTTCCATCGGAAACGATCCGCTTGCCTTTTGCCCATAGTGTGGTTGAAAGTATTTCTGTGGGATTTTCACCCGGAGGGGTAATCCAGAGATCGCGCAGAACCACAATAATCGGGATCGGCAGTAAAGCCATGGCTCCTAGTAGTGAACGGCGGATCATCTTGTAACGGGCGAAACCGGACTCGTCTTTACCACGTTCGTAGTTGGCAACGGCCAGGGCGTCATCTTCTTTTTCTGAAACCATGTCGTGGCGTTCTTGAACAACTTCCACGTCGGGCATTAGTTTTTTGGCCCACTGGATCGCGCCAGCACCGATAAGAAACACCGCAATCCCGAAGGTAAGTCCAAGCACAACGTTGCTGGCTCCGACCTCCCCGAGCACCGGAACGTAAATAACGGCGTATTTGTCGATCGTGACATACGCGATAACTGAAAGGATGATAAACACCATGGAAAGCGTGAACATCGATGCCACTTGGCGTTCTGCGCGACGGGCTGCCTTTGGATCGGTGTCGGTTACCCGCAACCGGTGGGGAATCTCAGCCACGGGGGAGTACCCCAGTTTTGCCGGGGCAGATGAATGCGCCTCATTACCGGCTTCGCCATTTTCGTCAGACATAGGAGTGATTTCGTTCATCGCGCTTTGATTCCGATCCAGACGGCCGCGCCAATGAATGCGGCGAATACGACAACCCACATGAATAGTCCTTCAGCGACCGGCCCGAGTCGGCCAAGTGAAAGTCCACCGGGGCTGGGGGCTTCTTGTAAAGCCATGATGTAAGCGGTCACGGCCTGCTTGTCTTTGATGGGCAACGTTTCATTGGAGAACACAGGCATGCTTTGCGGCCCGGTCACCATTGCCTCGTAGATTTCTTGCGGGGTCGCTTGCATCAAATTGGGTGCGTACTTACCCTGAGTGAGTGCACCACCTTGACCGGCAGCCTGATGGCACTGGGCGCAGTTAATGCGGAACAGCACTCCACCCTCGGCAACGTCTGCGTCGGAGTAGTCCAGGTCCTCTGAGGTTGGGATCGCGGGGCCGGGGGCAAGTGATGCGATGTAGGCCGACATTGCGGCAACTTCTTCGACGTCATAAATCGGCTCTTTGGCCGTGGCCTGGGCTCCTGGGGCCGCAAGTGGCATCCGGCCGGTGGACACTTGAA
>JAFMCP010000066.1 GCA_017857705.1 Candidatus Nanopelagicales bacterium | reverse complement strand
GGTGCCCGAAGAACCAGAACAAGTGCTGCCAGAGGATCGCACCACCATTTTCGGGAGCAAAGATTACGGCGCCGTATTGGCGGTCAATGAATGCAACGGCTAGTGCTGCGGCCAACACTGGGAAGGCAATAAGCACCAAGAGGCTGGTGATCAGAATCGTCCACGTGAAAATTGGCATGCGGAACATGGTCATTCCAGGCGCGCGCATGGTGAAAATGGTTGTGATGAAGTTGACCGACCCCAGAATTGTGCCGAGCCCACCTAAGGTCAAACCGAGCAACCACAGGTCTGCACCCACTTCTGGTGAGTTAACTGCGTTACTCAGCGGTGCGTAAGCAAACCAACCGAATGATGCCGCTCCACCTGGGGTGAAAAAGCCTGCTACGACAAGCAGCCCTCCGAAGAGGAACAACCAGTAGGCAAACATATTGAGACGCGGGAAGGAAACGTCGGGAGCTCCGATTTGTAAAGGCATAATGACATTGCCGAAACCAACGAAGAGGGGGGTTGCAAATAGGAAAAGCATGATGGTGCCGTGCATGGTGAATAACTGGTTGTACTGCTCAAGGGAAATGATCTGCATCCCCGGAACAGCGAGTTCTGCTCGAATTGCAAGGGCCATCAGCCCTGCAATGAAGAACCACATGACCGAGGTGATCAGGTACATGTAACCGATCACTTTATGGTCAGTCGATGTCATCCAGTTCACTACGGCCTTGCCGAAACTCTTCTTGGGCGCATTGCTCACAACTCTGGGACCAAAATCACCAGAACCCGGACTAGTTATTGGGCGGTCATTCAGGATTGTCATATTCTCCGCTCCCCTGGCTTCTGTCCATCACTATTTGATTGGCCTGTTTGAATCGAACCTGTTTGTCCTGCCGCTCGCAATCCGGCGACATACTCATTGAATTCCGCACGGTCCACTACTTTGACGTTAAAGAGCATTTGTGAATGATAAGTACCGCAGAGTTCCGCACACTTGCCAGCAAAAGTTCCGATCTTGTCGGGAGTGAGTTCGAACGCATTTGTCTTTCCGGGAATAACATCCATTTTGAATAGGAAACTCGGGACCCAGAACGAGTGAATCACGTCAGGAGAGGTGAGTTCGAACCTCACCTTTTCATCAACTGGCAGTACCAAAGTGGGGATCTGCGCTTCAGCAATAGCCGGGTCTTCCGAGATCATCTGTGAATCGACCGGCATTCCGATTGAGTAAACATCTTCGTCGAGGTAATTAAATGCCCACGACCAGCGAAAGCCAACAACATTCACCGTCTGACTTTGGTTATTTTCCATAGTCAAGATTTCACTTTGATCGCGAGCTGTGAACCAGAAAAGTCCAGCTACCATGACAAGGGGAACCAGCGTGTAGAGCACCTCGATGGGAATGTTGTATTTGGTTTGCTCGGGAACTTCGTTGATCCGACGGCGGCGGTACGCCACGATCGACCAGATCATGAGCCCCGCAGTGAAAATTCCCACGCCCCAAGCAGCTATCCACGACCCATTCCACAAACTCTGGATAATCGGGCCTTCTTTAGTCGCAGGTTCGGGCATATCAAAAAAGAAAGCTTCATTGGCAGTGCAGCCCGACAGCAACAACACGCCGAAAACCGCAATCCCGGCAAGGCTCAGACGTCTGCCCAGCCGACCTTCGCTCGAGTCACGAGTCATAGCCACAAATGTACCCTTCGCATTTTCCACGGTCACCCGCGAAATCCACCCTAAGGTGTTGTTGATTTCATCGAATATTTTTGTCGAACATTTACCTGTTTTCCTATGAGGGAGACTAGCGCACTCACCCTGGCAATTCTCTCCAGGATCATGGTCTGCGAGAGTCGTTCAGGTCACATTCGGTGCCCTTGACAATTCCTGACTAATCTAAGGAAATGGACACCGAGCGAGCACCCGGGTATTTGGACGCAATTGCCGGAGTTCCCCTAAGCCCTGCAACTCTTTCCGCCTGGCAATCTGCTGCCACCCAGGCGTGGTCTGACCCGGCCCGGATGCACCATGCTGGCCGGGCATCGGGCTTACTCCTAGATTCAGCCCGAGCAAGTATCGCCAACTTTCTGGGGGTTGCTCCGGCAAACGTCTTTTTTGCAGGTTCAGGACCTGATGCCCTTCGGGCCACTATAAGTGGGATTTTTACCGTCCGATCGGGTATCTCACCTCGAATTCTGGTGGGGAGTGTTGAATCAATGGCAGTTTTGGGTGCTGCCAACTCATTACCCGGAGCCACAGTCATCTCACTCAAGTTGGACCGGGCTGCAAGTACGGGTGCCCTTGACCTCGGGGATCTGCAGTCTCAGCTCTCCCTTGGAGCTGCCCTAGCGTGCATTCAGGTGGCCAACGCTGAAGTAGGCACCCGTCAACCTTTTACCGAGGCCCTCGCGGCTTGTCGCACGGCCGGGGTTCCGCTGGTCGCTGATGCAACCGCCGTTATCACCCATGACCATCTTCCCGCTGATTTCGATGTCTTGGTTGCCCCGGCCAAAGACTGGGGTGGCCCCCCTGGGGTTGCGATCGTGGTGACCAACCCGAACCTTCGTTGGCGACCTGAAGAGGCCCCCGACCGTGGTTGGATCGGTGGTTTCCCCGATATTCCCGCCGCGGTTGCCGCCGCGGTTGCATTGGAAGAGGCGGCACCATTATGGCAATTACGAGCCGAAGCGAATCGGTCAATGATTGACCGGGTTCGCTCCGAATTGTTTTCGATGAACCTGCTCTGCGCAGGGGATGCCACAGGGCGCCTACCACACATTTTGACTTTCATAATTGAGGGCGCTGCTGGTGGGGCGCTCGTCACCGAATTAGATAAACGAGGAATTCAAGTTGCTAGCGGTTCGGCCTGCACGGCAGACACCCGAATGCCTTCACACGTCCTTGAAGCAATGGGGATGCCCAATGATTCAAGTATTCGCATGTCACTGCCACCTGACTGCAGTGACGCCACCATCAATCTATTTCTCGCGGAATTACCAGAAGCCCTTGCGGTGGTAACCGAATAGCCATACTCATGGCCTCACCATTATTAACCAAAACAGGGTCGTGTGTGTACTACCGAAGCCAGTTCATCAAGGTAGTTGTCTCGGCTGATTTGTCTTACACCCAGAGATTCCAAGTGCTCGGTTTGCCATTGCACGTCAAAAAGCCGGGAGCCGTGGCATTCCCCAAGTTTTTCCACAATGGAAACTAGGGCGACTTTTGAAGCATCCCGCTCGCGATGAAACATTGATTCACCCGCGAACAGACCACCTAGTTCGATTCCATAAAGTCCCCCCACTAGCTCACCACCTGCATTCCACACTTCAACTGAGTGGGCGAATCCGCTTTCATGTAAATATGTATAGGTCTTCACAAATTCTTCAGTGATCCAATTACCGTCACCGTCAACGCGCCAACATGCTCGCATTACTCGTTCAAAATCCTGATCAAATGTGACCGTCATTTTTCGCATTGACTTGCGAAGTGACCTTGACACGATTACTTCGTCCAATCGCAGAATCCCCCGGGGGTCCGGTGACCACCATCCAAGTACTTGATCACCCTCGTCAATATCCACTTTCATTGGGAACAAACCCATTGCGTAAGCGTGCAGTACTGTCGCAGGGTCTAACTCCGCCCCAATGCACACCAAATCAGAGCCGGGTTGGGCAAAACGCGGATCAGCCAGTGACCATGGACTCGGCGGGATCTGCCCGCTACCGGTTGAAATTCCTTGCATTACGCACAACCTCATTCAACTGAAGCTAATAAATCAATCCCATGTGTATTACGGGCGAATGCAGGAAATGAATCCCTCAACTTCGGATGCCGCGTCGTCTCCATATGAAATCGCCATGCGCTGCAAGAAGTGCTTTTGAGCCAATTCATATTCTTGTGTACCTACAGTTTCAATAACATAGGTCGCCAAGAGTGAACCTATTTGTGCGGAGCGTTCGTCGGTTAATCCCCAGGCTTGGCCCGTGAGGAAACCCGCACGGAAGGCGTCACCGACACCTGTTGGATCTGCTTTGCGTTCTTCTTCGGCGATAGCGACGTGAACTGGGGCTTCACCGCGACGTTCGATACGTGCACCTTTCGGTCCAAGAGTGGTTACCCGCACCTGCACTAGGTCCGCAATGTCCGACGCTTTCCAGCCGGTTTTTTGTTCAATTAACGCGGACTCGTACTCGTTGGTAAACAGGTACTGCGCCCCTTCAATCAGTGGCTTTACTTCCTCGCCGCTCATTCGGGCTAGTTGCTGTGACGGGTCAGCGGCAAAGGGGTATCCGCGAAAGCGACATTCGTCAGTGTGGCGCTGCATGGCTAGTGGGTCGTTAGCCCCAATCAACACAATGTCAGCGCTGCCCACGGCATCAACAATTGGCTTAAGTTCGATATTGCGTGCTTCACTCATGGCACCCGCATAGAAGGTTGCAATCTGGTTTTGCTCGGCATCAGTTGTACAAACAAATCGCGCAGTGTGTGCTGTTTCCGAGACATGTACACCGCTGGTGTCAACACCGTGGCGGTTAAGCCAACTTTCGTAGTCTGCGAAGTCAGGGCCTACGGCACCAACGAGCACGGGTTTGAGTCCCAAGCACCCTACGCCGAACGCAATATTTGGTGCAACTCCCCCGCGCCGAATCTCCAATTCATCCACGAGAAAGGACAGGGAAACCTTGTCGAGTTTTTCGGCGACAAGTGAGTCCACGAAATTACCGGGAAAGGTCATTAAATGATCGGTTGCAATAGAACCGGTTATGAGGATGGCCACTTGGCAGAGCCTACTGAGTCCCCGGTCCAAGCACCCAAAAGCCTACTTCTTAGTTGAAGGAGTCCCCACACGCACACGAGCCGGTGGCATTGGGGTTATCGATCGTGAAGCCTTGCTTCTCGATTGTGTCAACAAAATCAATGGTTGCGCCGCTGAGATAGGGGGCACTCATCCGATCGGTGACCACGTGTACCGCGCCGAATTCTTTAACAACGTCGCCATCAAGATTGCGGTCGTCAAAAAAAAGTTGGTACCGAAGTCCCGAGCACCCGCCCGGCTGAACCGCGATACGAAGGGCGAGGTCATCACGGCCCTCGGATTCGAGGAGGATCTTGACCTTGTCTGCGGCTGGACCGCTGAGTTGGATGCCGTCGGTAACGGGGGTTTCAACTGCAGTTTCAGTAGACATGATTCAAACCTCTTTCACGATTTATTTGCGATGGTGACACCTTTTACTACATCAAGGGTAAGGCACGAGCGCTCATTGCGCCAGATGCCACCCATCAATGAACAATCATTTCACTCTGAGCACAACCCAGTGCGCTAAGAATCAATGAATGAGGGACAATCAGCAAATGGTGCAAGCCTTCGTTGATCCCACTCCCAGCCCCCTTGCCTTACTTCTGCTGGGTCACTCCGCTGATCCCGGGAGTGAACGTGGCGTTGAATGTCCCGGTGATCTTCCTCCGGCCTCGGATCCCGATCTGGTAGCCAGAGCCCGGGCCGCTAAGGATGCATTGGGTGAGAGAGTTTTTATTCTTGGTCATCACTACCAGCGTGATGAAGTAATTCAATTCGCTGATGTCACCGGGGATTCATTTAAACTCGCCCAAAAAGCGGCAGATATGCCCAATGCCGAATTCATTGTTTTTTGTGGTGTTCACTTCATGGCTGAAAGCGCCGACATTTTGACTGCCGACAACCAAAAAGTAATCCTTCCTGACCTTGCCGCCGGTTGCTCAATGGCGGACATGGCCGAGATCAGTCAAGTTGAACAGTGCTGGTCTGACCTCGAAGCGGCGGGTGTTGCCGCTGTCACAATTCCCATTACATACATGAACTCAACTGCTGCGATCAAAGCGTTCACGGGCAAGCATGGCGGATCCATTTGTACATCCAGTAATGCCAAACGCAGTCTTGAATGGGCCTTCGAGCGGGGCGAAAAAGTGCTGTTCATGCCCGATCAGCATCTCGGGCGAAACACCGCTGTCCGTGATTTGGGATTGAGCCTTGAAGACTGTGTTGTCTTCAATCCCAGAAAACCCAATGGAGGACTCACTGTTGAGGAACTACGAAACGCGAAAATGATTTTGTGGAAAGGCCACTGCAGCGTGCATGGCCGTTTCACCCCTGAATGCGTTGATCGAGTTCGCTCTGAAGTTCCCGGCATCACAGTTATCGTGCACCCAGAGTGCACCTATGAGGTCGTGGAAAAAGCAGACCAGGTTGGCTCGACCGAAAAGATCATCACTGCAATTGAAAACGCTCCTGCCGGATCTGCCTGGGCCATTGGAACCGAATTGAACCTAGTGAAGCGACTCGCCTTGGCCCACCCAGACAAGGCGATCACCTATCTTGACAAGACTGTTTGCTTCTGTTCCACCATGAACCGAATAGACCTTCCGCATTTGGTGTATTCACTTGAACTGCTTGCCAGTGGCAACGTGGTCAACCAAATAAGCGTTGATCCCGATACATCGCATTGGGCGAAAATCGCACTGGATCGCATGCTGGCCCTGCCTGGCTCTGCACCTACCGTTGATTAGCCCGGTCGTTCATTAGCCTGGCTCGATCGGCACGATCACTTCATTGCGGCGCAAGAACCAAGGCTTCCATGGTGGGTCATAACGCGCCCAGCGTGGCTCCCCGCTTATCCGGTAGCCCAGACTAATCAATTGCTTAACCATTTCCTCACCACGTTTTTCGACCTCGGAGTACTTCCAACTACCCGACCAAGTCGTCGCCCCGGCTAGGTGTGCAGGTACGTCTCTAATTTCGAGCTCACCGTTTTTGGGTTGTGGCATCTCCTCTGCATTCATTCCTGAGGGCATAACGAAAGAGACGTTCCACTGGTTTTCATTGCGTTCTTGGATTACCGGCGAAGTCATCGCGATTTTGTTGGCCGAGATGTAACCAACGAGTGGTCCGAAAGCTTTGTTCCCGACCATGTTCGCGCTGCCAGAGAGAGTTATTTGAGCATGAACACTTGCCGGGTAATCCCGGATCTCAAGGTTACCTATTTTTTTCAGTAGCGTGTACGGCTGCTCTTCGGTCATTAATAAATGGTACGCCTGAAACTAACAAAATGAGGCCGCGAGAAGTTTTAACTTCTCGCGGCCTCATCGTTGTGAATTTATGTCGAACTAGGAGGCGGTCTTCCCTGCAGAAGATGGTGCTTCCTTGATTTCTTGTACTGCGAAGGCATCGTCGTCTGCGAAGCTCTTCTCGCGTGCGATCTTGTAGATCAGCAAACCGAAGAGACACTTGGCCAGAACGTCTGCGATCGAGTAACCAACCTGGCGACCGACGAATGAATCTGCGCCGTCGATTCCCAGCTGTGGCAACAGGTACGCGATTGGGTAGACACCCCACGTTGCAAGGAGCAGCAAACGCAGTCCGTTGAGGTCCTTGCGGACTTGCTCGGGCTGAGTGACCATGGACTTGCCCAATTCGACCCAGAGTACGTACAGGATGTACAGGAATGGGATCGAGGACAAAGCACCCCAGATGCCGCGGGTCATGTTGTCGCTTGAAATCTCACCTGGGTAGCCGAGGGCGATCATGAGGAATGCAGCTGGAATCAGCTTCATCATGAGGTTACGACGAACCATACGTGCGAGTGCAAGAACGGCAATTGCTTCGAAGAGCAACAGTGGGACGGTGAGCAACCAGTCAATGTAGCGGTAGCCCTCATTGAAGCCTTCGCCGTTGACGAGTACATAAGACTGCTCTACCCCATCGACTGCTAGCTCCCCGTCGCCCACGGCGACGTATGCCTCGGTGAAGGAGTTGAAAATCCTCCAGTAGTGGTACGCCGCGATCAAACACACGATCGCGGAGACCGCGAGCGCCTGTCGGTAACGCGGAAGTACACGTGGCATTACGACCAACAAGAATACGAAAGTTGCGAGCATTGATGCGAGTGCAAACGAAATACTGTTGTACACCGTTGAATATTGTCCGAATGAGAGTTCGAGAACTCCAGGCACAGGATCCTCCTTCTATTGGCTGACACGTTGTCAGGCCTTTAAAATGTGAAACGCCATTTCTGACCTATCAATGAACGGGCCATTTGACCGATCGGGTCAAATTGTTCCCCTTTTGGCCCTCAGCGCAATGCGAATCGCCGAAGTTGTCCGATTTATCCTATAAGTCCGTTATCGTGTTTTTTTTCGGTGTGCATCGCGCAAACGTCCCCCAGCAAAGTTCATAATGCCGATTCCTATTGCAGTTTAAGGATCCCGGGGGCATCCCACAGGGCAAACCAACGCGTTGTGTCGAGTTCCATGGGAAGTTCCCCGACAAGTTTGTCCCGGATCTGAAGCTCCAAAATGTTGTTTCGTGACTTGTCTTGGGTGTTTGGTTTTGGCACGAAAGGGTAAAACGTTCCACGCTTATAGAGATAGATCAGCGCACCTACATTTCCTTCTTTGTCGGTAAACGGGAACAGGGAACACAATAATTGAGGGCCGAAACCAGCGTGAACGAGTGAAGTATTTACGGCATGAATATCTGTGACCGCAGTTGAAATATCCGCTGGGTCCGTGCGAATCGTGAACCAGTCGAATCCGAATTCATCGGCACTAGCTTCAACTTTTGGTCCGCCGTCAGCGTCAAGGAGTTCACGAACTTCGACCTCAAGGTCAGCAAAAGCTTTTCCTTCCGGCGCACGAAAACAGACAGAACCAGCGCCCGTTGGGGAAAGACCCAAGTCGATGTCAAGGGTGATCACGGCAGAAGGCAACGCAAAAAGTGCGTCGAGATTAGGTTGCGCCGGTGCTCTACGACCGCGAATGACATCAAGAAAACCCACTTGCTAGCGCTCACCAAGTTGGGCGGAGATTTTCGCGAGCTGCTCCAAGCGCTTTTCCAGTGGAGGGTGGGTCGCAAAGATTGCTTCCATCCCCAGTCCTTTTCCACCTTTGAACGCGGGTGCAAACGCAATTGCACTAACCGGTTCCATTGTTCGAAGATCTTTTTCCGGTATCACGTTCATGCCACCACTAATTTTGACGAGGGCGCTGGCCAACGAACTGGGCTTTCCGGTGAGCAGCGCGGCTCCCCTGTCAGCGCCAAGCTCGCGGTAACGCGAGAGCGCACGAATCAGAAGAAATGAAATCGCGTACACAATGGCGCTGACCGCCATAACGGCCATGAATACAACAGCGGCGTTTT
>JAFMCP010000065.1 GCA_017857705.1 Candidatus Nanopelagicales bacterium | reverse complement strand
GCACGTGGTCATCGTTGTTGGTCATGGGCGCGAACAGGTAACCGAGCACCTCGCTGAAGTAGCGCCGTGGGTATTGACTGTCGTGCAAGAAGAGCGGCTTGTTACAAGGCGGTTGCTCTACCACTGAGCTACAGAGGCTTGTTCTGAGCGCGCTCGAGAACATGCGCAACATTACTCGGCATCTCACCCGCAAGTTATTTCGGTTTGGAGATTACCAATGATTCAATGAAGGCAAAGGGGAGTTCATAACCGATGTGGCGGTTAAGGGCTAAACCAGGTTGCATGGCCGGGCAAAGTGTCGGGCGCAATCAGTACAGTAAATTGGAACCATCCGCAGCTGAAGGGAAGGCCTTATATAAATGGACGCCTTCCTGCTGAGTTTCGCAGTGATTTTTGTTGCTGAGTTGGGTGATAAGTCCCAACTAATGGCGATGACCTTTGCGACTCGCTACAAGTTCTGGACCGTGGTCGCGGCAATCACTGTTGCCACGGCCATAGTGCATTTGTTTTCCGTTGCCTTGGGTAACGTCATTGGGTTGGCACTGCCAATTGGTCCGATCAACATTGCGGCCGGACTGGCTTTTGTTTTCTTTGGCCTATGGACCCTGCGCGGAGACAAACTCAGCGAAGATGAGGAGTCAATGGCTTCTCGGTCAAATCGGCCCGCTTTCTTTGCCGTGGCGATTGCCTTTTTCCTAGCTGAACTCGGTGACAAAACAATGCTCGCAACAGTGACCCTTGCAACTACCGAGGGTTGGTTCGGTACCTGGATCGGTTCAACTCTAGGCATGGTTGCGGCAGACGTTCTTGCGATCGGTGTTGGTGTACTCCTCGGAAAGGCTTTGCCGGAAAAAGTGATCAAGTTCGGAGCCGCTGTTCTATTCTTTGGCTTCGGCGCAGTCCTCATCTATTCGGGCGTCACTTACTCTGGTGTCACTTCGTAACGGTCCGTTAAGCCGTGTGTTTCATCTCACCTTTTAGTCGGATTTCATGGTGAAAACGGTACGAAATGTGGCAATTTCATTTAACTGCTAGCTAATGACCATATTTGCGTTTGCTCTATTCACATTAATTATTTACTAACCAATTTCATAGGAAGATCCCTATTATCAAGGAGAAAAAATGCGAGTAATGCGTCGCACCGCTATCGCGGCAGTTTCGATTGCAGCTGCACTGACTTTGTCAGCATGCAGCAGTTCATCGGACGAGGCAACAACAGCTGAGTCAAGTGCTGCAGTTGAAGAGTCAGCAATTGAAGAAGCTGATGACATGGTTGGTGAGGTCAGCGTTGGAACAATTGTTGACGTTGCCTCAGGTACTCCAGACTTCAGCACTTTGGTAGCTGCAATTACCGCTGCTGACTTGGGCGAGACGTTGAGTGGCGAAGGCCCCTTCACCGTGTTCGCACCAACAAATGAGGCTTTCGCGGCACTCCCAGCAGGAGTTCTCGACGCACTCTTGCTTCCAGAGAACAAAGATGCACTCACCAAGATTCTGACCTACCACGTTGTTTCAGGTTCGGTCATGGCTGCTGACATCACAGATGGTGACGTCGCTACGGTTGAAGGGCAGAATGTAACCCTTTCAACGGCAGGCGGTGTAACTGTTAATGGTGCAACTGTCATTACAGCTGACGTCCTCGCAGACAACGGTGTTATTCACGTAATCGACGCGGTCCTTGTGCCATCAGACGTTGATGTTGCCGCATTGACAACTGAGTAATCTGCATTAAGTACCAATTGTAAAAAATATTAAATAAGTTAAGGCCACCGCAACTGCGGTGGCCTTCACTTATTTGTGGCTGGGAATTACGGTGCGAAAGGAAGTAGTACTCCGTCAATACCGTGGGCAACCTGCTTGTTGCCTTTATTGATATCCACCTTGCTTAAAATCACCCGTGGGTTAGCAAGCTTGGGCGCCTTGTCGCGCAAAATAATTGCGGGGGCTTTAGTGACCTTTACCTTGATGGTCTTGTTCATGTCTGCGCTTTTGAGATTTGCACCATTGGCCTTGAGTGCATCTTGAGACAAGATTGGTCCACCGGGAACAACGTGATAGAGCAACACTTGCTCGACGGTGTCAACACCCAGACCGGCAACGGCCTTGAACGCTGCAGCTTCTGTTTTAATTTTCTTACCGGTGAGAGTCGAGGCCAAATTCATAAATGCCTTATCGGTGGGTGCGAAAACTGTGAGTGCGACGCTTCCGTCGGCGAGCAGCTTCACATTGCTGTCAGGCTTGGCTGCCAGAACGGTCTCCGCTGCCTTGGTGAGAATGTCGAAGTCGGCGAAGTCGCGGTCAAATGCCGCTTGACCTACCTTGAGAACGCTGGCAAGGGATGTTTCGCCTTCGGCTCCTTGGGCTGTTGGGGCGATCACTGCGGCACCGAGAAGTGCTGCAGCGCTAATCGCGACTACCCGCTTGATTGCGGTGGATTTGGTGCGCATGATTTCTCCTTTGATTGGTCGCCCTCGTTGGGCATCGTTACTCCCATTACCGATCAAAGCGCAACTTTGGATGCAAAAAATTTAACATTTATTTATGAAGAGTGTGCACGGTAGTTCGAATGAGATGGTGTTCGAGGACAAAGTGAAGCGGTTGCACCGCAGATTTGCAGCGCAGATTTGCACCGGGCCCACCCATTGTGATTGACCGAGTTTTTGGTATCAGCCGAAAAGGCAGGCAGGGGCTCCTTGCGGCCCGTCCGCGGGAGAATCCTTTGGCTCGAGGATGCCAACGGCTACCGCCCAACCGTCAGCGTGCGGCGGGCCTCGATGCGTATCGCGTTGCGGCGTTTTCGGAATCGCTACTCGGACACCCGGCAAGGCATAGCCCGTCAATGACGAGTGCGGGTGAGACGACAAGTGTTATAGGCACCTGTTGTCTTTCGTCGTGGTTGGAATTTTTGTCTAACCGGACATTTTCGACGACGTGGGAATACGGGATTGAAATGACGAGTTAAGCCATAGGGTATACCGATGCAAACTAAACGCCCGCTTCCCGCGATGCTTGTCGCTGCCGTTGTCGGCCTTGCTTTGGGTTATCTTGTTTTGGAACTTGTAAACGCCGGTATTTCGTTGATCTGGGAACGAATCCCGCAGACGTGGGAAGGAACGCCTGCTTGGTATGTGATCGGCGTGCTACTCATCGCGGCGGTACTCGTTTACGTTATTCGACGATTCGTCGGTGACACAGGCCATTCACCATTGGGTGGGATCAAGGTCAGCCCGCTCACTCCGAAGGAGTACCTGGGCGCAATCTTGGCGATCCTGGCTTCGCTGTGGGGTGGAGTGGTGCTTGGACCTGAAGTAGCGCTGGTCGCAACGGGCTCGGTGATCGGTGGGTTAGCCGCCAAAACGTTTAATGTTACCGATCCGAAAAACGTAAAAAAAGTGGTTGGGTTCGGTGCATTAGGCGCAATCCTTGCCCTTTTTGTAGGCCCAATTCTTTCAGGCAACATGGAGTTAGGAAGCACTCCCACCGCGATCGAGGTCGATCAACTTGCCTGGGCTATTCCGGTTGCAATTATCGCAACTGTTGCAATTACTCTTGCTCGCCTTGTTGCTGCTCTCTTCGCGCGCACAACCAGCGAAGGCCCACACTTAATTATCTTGATCGGTGCAGCTCTTGTTATTGCATCGACTGCATTATTAATGCAAGCATGGACCGGCGAAGGCGTCATCTACATCACAACTTCGGGTGAGGAACTGATCACCGAACTTCCCACTCTCACCTCTGTTAGCACTGTTGTCGCAATAGTTGTGTTAAAAACGATTGCCTATGCAGTTTCCCTCGGTGCTGGTTTTCGCGGTGGCCCGTTCTTCCCGGCAATGTTCATCGGTGCAGCCTCTGGTTTGCTGATCGCACTTGTCATTCCGAACGGTCCATCTATTTCAGCCGCAATCGTTGTCGGTGTTATTGCATCCGTGGTTGCAACCGCCCCGATGAAATGGCCAATCGTCATATTGTTGGCAATCGCACTCGGTTTCCTGATCGGAACGTGGACACTCGTCCCAGCGGCGCTGATCGGCGCGATCGTTGCCCGGCTTATTCCGCGCTGGGGTGATCGGATTCCCGTTTCAGCCCATTCAGGCTGAGGTATTCCCACCGCGCGGAGTGCCAAAGAGTCGCGCAGCGCCAAAGACGTTCGCACGGGGCCTGAACGCAAGTGGGTGTATAACTAAGCGCATGCGTGCCGCCCTTTATGAAATGACCGGACCCGCCTCCGAGGTTTTCCAAGTGAGAGAAGTCGATAAACCCGAGCCCGGTCCCGGTCAAGTCCGAGTTGAAGTCGAGTTCTCGGGGATTAACCCGACCGATGTCAAAACCCGTGCTGGGCGAGGGCTTATGAGTATCGACGGATTTCAAATTCCCCACCATGACGGCAGCGGGGTAATCGACGCGGTCGGCGCAGGAGTCGACGTGAATCGAATTGGTGAACGCGTCTGGGTCATGCTCGCAGCGGATGGGAATCGCTACGGCACCGCGGCGCAGTATTGCGTTGTCAACAGCAAACTTGCCCGACACCTTCCGGACTCAGTTTCCCTTGAACTTGGCGCAACGTTAGGCGTTCCCGCCGTCACCGCGGCCTACTGTTTATTTTCCGATGGTCCAATAGCTGGCGAGAGCGTTTTGATCAGCGGGGGAGCGGGCGCAGTGGGACGAGCGGCAGTTCAATTAGCCAAATGGGCGGGTGCTCGTGTTTTCACAACAGTTAGCAGTGAGAGCAAAGCGCAGGTTGCAACCGAGGCCGGAGCAGACGTGGTCGTGAACTACACCAACCCCGATGCAATCGATCAACTCAAAGACCAGGGAATCTCACGAATCGTTGAAGTTGATCTGGCCGGAAACCTCGAATTAGATGTGGCAATCTCTCAACAGGGGATGAAGATCGTGTCCTACGCAGCCGACGGTGGGGATCCCGTCCTGCCGCGTCGGGCGCTCATGATCGCTGGCATCACGATTGAATTCATGCTGTTGTACAACGTCGAGGCGAACAAACTTTGGAAGGCCGTCGAACTCCTCGAACTGGCACTAGCAGAAGGCGCACTGACTCTGCCGCCAATTACGGTGTTGCCATTGGACGAGATTGTTGCCGCGCATGTTCAGATTGAAGCCGCTAGCGCCAGCCGGGTTTTGCTAACTCCCTAAATATGCGCTAGCCATTGAGTTCGGCAAAGAGTGCCGTTACCGCACGCCACACGTCGTGGAAAGTGTTGTACATCGGAATTGGCGCGAACCGAATAATGTCCGGGTTGCGGGCATCACCCAGAACCCCATGATTTTCATACATGCGCTCAACGAGCGCAAAAGGTTCGATCGGCACTCGGATAGAAAGTTGCGCACCATGCCGGTCCGAATCACTCGGTGTAATCACGTGAACACGCGACGTAGCGCCAGTCCCAGCGCCAGTATCAGTGCGAGTCCCAGCTCCAGTTTCAGCCGCGCCCAAAACAGTTATCAAATCTCGCATGTACGACGTGAGTTGCAAGCTGCGTGCCCGAAGCGCCGGCATACCAACCTCGGTGAAAACATGAAGTGCACTCAGAGCCGGCGCCATGATGAGTAAGGGTGGGTGAGAAGGCGCCCAGGCGTCAGCGTTTTCAATCGGATCAACAATCGGATTCATCAGGAATCGGGTTTCCGGTTTATTCGACCACCAACCTTCAAGCCGAGGAAGGCCCGCCGTGTGATGCTTTTCGTGGATGAATGCTCCGGCAACGGATCCTGGTCCAGCGTTGAGGTATTTATAGGAACACCAGGCAGCAAAGTCGACATCCCAGTCGTGAATCTGCAGGGGAACATTTCCTGCTGCATGTGCGAGATCCCATCCGGCATAAGCGCCAACCTCGTGCGCAACTGCGGTGATGGCGGGGATATCCATAAATTCACCGGAGTAGTAGTTGACTGCACCAAATAGAGTCGTCGCGATTTCATCACCGCGTTCGCGCAGCACTGCGATTACATCTTCAGTTCTTAAACTGTCTTCACCTTCACGCGGCTTCAAACGAATTACATCTTTATCAGGGTGACCTCCACGAAAAGCAATGTGCGAACGGATCGCATAGGAATCCGATGAAAACGCGTAATCTTCCATGATTATTTTGCGTCGACGATCATTCGGCTGATAGAAACTAGCCAGCAGCAGGTGGATATTAACGGTGAGACTATTCATCATCACTATTTCTTCGGGCTTCGCGCCAACAATGGCCGCGGATTCCTGTGCTAACAGCGCGGGGAAAACCATCCAGGGGTGAGCGCCATGGGAATGACCTCGGACAGCGAGTGTCGCCCAAGAGTCAAGTTCCGCATCGATCGCGGCCTTCGTAGATTTGGGTTGTAGACCCAGAGAGTTGCCTGCCATGTAAGCAATCGATTCACCGCGTTCGTCGGTGGGAAAAAGGTACTGATCCCGGGCAAGCGGATGATCAAGTTCGCGATCCCGGCGAAGGGCGTACTCCTCGCTGGCAAAATCAGCCTGTGTGCTCACCGCGCTAGTCTCTCGCATCTGGTCTCTGGCGCTCGCCTCAACTCGCATCTCCAACGTAGACTCAAACCCATGGTTACCTGGTCTGTGTTTGCTCGGCCTGTGTTCACCCAGCCTGTGCGTGAGAGCGACATATGGACCTAATTTTTCCCGGAGCGATTTACCCCCAACAGGTGGAGGGCCTCTCATGGTGGCCGCTGCTACTCGTGGGCGTCACTCTGATCATTTTCAATATCGTGAACAACCGAGTTGCGCCGCAAGCCCACTATCTCCTTTGGGCATTTGTCGGCTCGGTCGTGCTTTTGGCAATCGGGTTGCTCGATGGCAACAATTTCACCGACATGGGATTGGGGTTCACCTATCTGTTGCCCGGTTTGATCTGGGCCGGAATTTCCATTGCGGCAGTCACTTTGGTCTACTTGGTCGGGTCGATATTTAAAAAGACCCGCGAAGCTTTTGCCGACGAGCGAATAGGGTCACTTTCCGGAGGGCGACTACTTTTTCAATCACTGGTAGAAGTGCCGCTAGGAACCGTTTTCTTCGAAGAGATCGCATTTAGGGCAGTTTTATTCTCGATGCTGGCCCGGCGTTTCGACCTCACCACCGCAATTGTGATTTCGGCGATCCTGTTCGGGCTGTGGCATATTTTGCCCAGTATTGGCACCCACGAGAACAATCCGGCACTTGGCGGGGTGGTTGGCTCGGGCCGGCGGGGAAATATTTTGGCGGTTCTAGCAAGCGTGCTCACCACGACGTTGGCGGGTGTCCTATTCACCCTGATGCGGATTTTCTCGGGCAGCGTGATCGCCCCCATGGGATTCCACTGGGCCACCAATGGTCTGGGCTACGCCTTCTCGTGGATTCTGCTCCGATTCCGTCGGCGTGGTCCTAAGATCAACCCTGGGGGCGAATGACAACTATGTCATTTGATGAATACGATAGAGACCCTGACGAGGAATTCCTCGAGGTTTACGAGAACGCAGGGTTTTTGGAGGAAGAGTTCATGTATCAAGCCGCAAGTGCCAGTTCCCATGATGGCCGCACTCAGCTCTCTCAACTCTCTGAGCGCGATCAGGCAATTCTTGGCTTTGAGCGTCAATGGTGGAAGTACTCCGGTGCAAAGGAAGCGGCAATACGTGAGCTTTTTGACATGAGTTCAACCCGTTACTACCAGTTGATCAACACCTTGATCGACACCCCGGAAGCTTTAGAATTTGACCCGATGCTGGTCAAGCGACTCCGTCGGATGCGTTCGAGTCGCCAGGCAACTCGAACGGCAAATCGCGCAAATATTCGTTAACGCATTGCTCGTTTTCACTACTTTAATCGCAGGAAACACGCTGACAAAGGTCTAGCATTTTGTTTCATAGGAAATGCGACTTACGATGTTTCAAGAAATAAACTATTTGTATTTTTAGGAGAGTGAATATTTGTGCGTCAGCGTTCATTTGGGCTGTTTAAACAAGGGTACTTAACCACGGGTCTTTCTGTGTCCGCGATCGTCGCAACTATGGTTGCCGGTTCCTTGTTGGCAGCACCAGCCCAAGCCGCACCACGCGCAATTGTTGTTTGGGTTGACCCACAATATAAAGAAGCAGCCACAGCACTGTTTGCCAAGGGCTACAAAAAGAGAGCCATTACTGTAACGGCTCGCGACATGTCAACAATCACCCTCGACCTGCAAAATGTTGATCCCAATAAAGCCCCCGATATTGTCTTAGTTGACGGAGAGCAAGTTGGAGAACTTGCGGCAAATGCCCTCATCACGCCGGTTGAAATATCGCCGGAAACCTCTCGCTCACTTTCTAATGTCGCAATTAATACTTTTAAGGTTGGCGAATCCCTTTTTGGTACTCCGATACAACGCCAAAACTTGGCACTGATCACCAATGCAGAGTTAATTCCCACCGCCCCGACGACATTTAAGAAGTTGTCGAAACTTGCACTCAAGCAAGTTGCGGCTGGTCGAGCTGACATAGCCCTTGCGGTCGCACAAGGCATTGATGGCAACGCTTATTCAACCTATCCACTTTTCACGGGCCTTGGCGGATTTGCTTTTGGAACAACGGCGACCGGCAGCTACAACCCTAAAAGAATTGGGATCAACAACAAGAAGTTCGTGAAAAACCAAGCCCAAATTGACTCATGGAACAAAAGTGGGTTGATCAACTCTAATCTGACTGCCGAGGAAGCGCGCATCGCATTTACTTCTGGTCGAGCGCCGTTCTGGCTTACCGGTCCCGAAGAAATCGTTAATTTGAAACAGGTCTCATTTCGTTATCGCATCACGCAGGTTCCCGCAATAATTAAAGGAACAAGTGCGGCGCCGTTTATGAAATCAATTGGTTTTGCCGTCACCACTTTCGCGAAGGCGCATAAGATTTTGCCGGCCTCTAGAGACATCGTTACCAACAAGATCACCACCACAAAAGCTCAAACAACCTTTTATGAAAAATCACCCTACGTGGGCCTCCCCGCAAATTCTGCCGCCGCGGCCGCAACACCGGACCGGGTTCTTCTTGCCTTTGGCTCAGCAGCGCTCGGGGCTACCCCCTACCCCAATATTCCCGAGTGGGGTCAGGTTTCCCTTGCCCTTGGCGGTGCATGGCGTGACAGCACCCGTGGCGGCGACTCCGTCAAGGCCGCAAAGGCATTTGCCGCCGCCCGCGCCCAGGCAGTAACCGCGCTTACCCCTGCACCGGAACCACCCGCTGAGCCGGTAATCCCCTAGGACCACGGCTCGTCCCCAATGGCCAGTCGAAGGAACCGATCCGACAACTGGCCTGAATCGACAACTGGCCTGATTCGAGAACTGGCCTGAATCGACAACTGGGCCGATTCGAGAACTGGGCTGAACGGCCCTTGTGGGCAATTCATAGGGGGATTAAGTCTGAATCTGCCCGCGGATTTGCACTCTCACCCCGAGAGTGCTAACTTTTCCGTTAGCACTCTCACCATGAGAGTGACAACTCAAAGAACCTAATTACGGCAGTTTCC
>JAFMCP010000064.1 GCA_017857705.1 Candidatus Nanopelagicales bacterium | reverse complement strand
ATGAAGAACTTCGACATGCATATTTGGGGTACTGAGTCATGACCAATTTCATTGACTTCCTACTTGGCGGCTTTAGCAACGGTGCCGTCATTGCACTGATGGCATTGGCACTTGTCATGGTGTGGCGATCAACTCGCATGGTTAACTTTGCACAAGTTGGTCAAGCCATGTTTACGACCTACATTGCACTGACTGTTCAGCAATCAACGGGGAACTGGCTATTAGCACTTGCTGTCGCTATGGGAGCAGGTCTCGTTCTTGGCACCATTGTTTACTTCCTAGTTATTCGTCCGGTGAAGAACAGCGACACAACCGGCGCCATCATCGCTACGTTTGGTGTTCTCATTGCATTGCAAGCGGGAGCCGGCATGATCTGGGGCGGAGACCCGGAAGGGTTTGTACCGCCTGTCTCGAATGCAGGTCTGGAATTTGCTGGTCGAATCTGGCCTATCTCCCTTTATGACATTCTGGTGTTGGCTGTCACGGCCGCGCTGGTTATCGGGCTCACCTTGTTATTTACCAAGACGTCACTGGGTCTATCAATGCGGGCATCGGCTTTCAACCCCGAGGTTGCCCGACTCTCAGGTGTGCGCGTGAACCGGATGCTGATCACAGGTTGGGCCCTTGCCGGGGCAACGGGTGCCGTGGGAGGCGTTCTCATCGCACCGGTATCCACTATCTCCCCGAACAGTTTCGACATTCTGCTTGTGTTTGCATTCACCGCCGCAGTTATCGGTGGATTGGATTCGCTAATCGGCGCGGTCACATTTGGTATTGGAACTGGTTTGGTGATCTCCTTGGTTACTGGTTACACCGACGCCAGCAATGCGCCCGTCGTTGCGCTTGTTTTGCTCGCGCTGAACCTCCTACTTAAACCTGATGGTGTCTTTAGCCATCACGGATCGAGGTCTGTATGAGCAACGTCGATAGCACAACGGGCAAGGTGAGCAACGCCCAAAAACTTCGATCCTTTCCTGGCAATCGAATTGTCTGGCATGCCGTAATTGTTGGAGCAGTTTGGCTGTTGTTGTTACTTCTCAACAACAACATCGACCCGCTCTATAGCTCTTATCTCGCGTTAGTTGCCATGTACGCCACAGCAATGTTTGGCATGACAATTTTGGTGGGGCTTTCAGGTCAAGTTTCTTTAGGAAACGGGGCCTTGATGGCGGTTGGTGGCTACGTATTCGCATTGACCTCAATGAACTGGCAAACCGTTCCTATCTTTGGTTGGCAGTGGAACGCTGTCTGGTCCATGGTTTTTGCCGGGTTAGGCGGAATCCTGATTGGTGGGATTGTTGGCGGATTAGCAGCGCGCCTGAAGGGTCCATACCTTGCAGGTTTAACGCTGGGACTTGCCGTCGGTGTACCGGCTATCACAAATAGATTTCCCGAACTCCTTGGCGGGGAGAACGGTCTCATGCTCACCGTCCCCTACCCAGCAGGTGGCTATTCGGCGGCCGCTGGTGCTGCTGAACTGGGGGACGAAACAACGGATTCCGGCGCAGACCCCGGACTGGATCCGAGCATTCCAGTCGATGAAGACCAATATGCTGAGTTAGATCTTTCAGAGTTCGACCAAGAGTTCGATGAGTTCGACCAAGACATTGACCCCAATACGAACGCAGAAGCTGAAGATCTGTTGACCGAGGGTGACCTTCTTACGCTCGATGACTTTTCTGATGGTGGGGATTTAGGACTCGAAAGCCCCGAACCGTCAGAGGAACCAATTGTTGACGCAGGTGTTGACTCAGGTGTTGATTCAGGAACTGTCGCAACGGATAGCGCTGGTTCGCTAGATGACGGATTTATCATTGAGCAGTGGCAAGCTTCGATGGCGATTGCCGTTGCCTGTCTTGTTGCCTTTGCCGCCCTGAACTTGATTCGTGGGCGACAGGGTCGGGTGTGGAAAGCGGTACGCGACGATCCCATTGCAGCAGCTGTCGTTGGAATCTCACCATCAGGTTCAAAAGTCTCGGCATTTGTTGTTAGTTCGCTTTTTGCGGCTCTTGCGGGAGCAGTCTTCGCTCAAATCCTTAGTTTTGTTGGACCAGGTGCATTTGGTTTGGGATTATCCCTCTCACTACTCGTGGGAATTGTGCTTGGCGGAAGGTCCTCACTCCTCGGAGCGATTTTGGGCGCATTAATCATCGTGTGGCTCCCAGAATTGGTTAACGGGCTTGCGGGGGAGCGTGGCTGGCCCGATCAGATCACGAACAACGCACCCAACTTGCTCTACGGGCTCCTCGTCGTCGCCGTGGTTCTCGCGGCACCCGGAGGTATGACGGGAACGCTGCGATCATGGATCGATAAGTCCCGAGGCAAAAGCCGTTCACCTCTGAGCTGACGCTTGCGATTGCAAGCGTTTTTCATTGTCCCATTTAAGGTGATTTCAGGAATTTTTTTATACAATTACCTTGCACAGGTTCATTTGCCCGGTTAGTGTTTAGGACACATGGCATTCACGGAACGTTTACCTTTGTGGTAAGCGACTCTGGGTGTGCCCTTCCTTGGAGGAGAAACTCGTGAGATTCAAATTCGCAACCGGCTCGGTTGCTCTTGGTACCGCTGCGGCGCTTGCATTTGCCACAGCAATTCCCGCTCAGGCGGCCGACCCAGGTGTCACCAATAACAAAATTGTTATTGGCACCACAACCCCGTTGACTGGACCAGCTGCTCCCGGGTACAAAGATATTCCGGTTGCCGCAAAGGCCTATTTTGATTACGTCAATGCAAATGGCGGAGTCAATGGGCGCAAGATTGACCTTCGCGTATTCGATGATCAATACAACCCAGCCCTCACCAAGAAGGGTACTAGCCAGCTCATCCTCCGCGACAAAATTTTTGCCATGTACGGCGCACTGGGCACTCCAACGCATTCAGCGGTGGTCCAGGATCTCAACCGCCGTGGCATCCCCGATATGTTTGTGAACACGGGTGGAGCCAGCTTCGACAATCCGAAGAAGTACCCAACAACATTCCCCTACTTCCCTTCCTACATTGTGGAATCAAAAGTCATGGGTTATTACATGGCCAATGACCCAGCACTGAACGCTAAAAAGAAGTGCCTGTTTTACCAGGATGGTGAATTTGGCGACAACGCCAAGGTTGGTTTCAATGCCGCCGGCACAAAGTTCGAGACAACCACCTCCTACTTCTCAGGACAGCAGGTTGCACCGTTCTCAGCCCAAATCTCCAAGTTGAAGTCAGCCGGCTGTGAACTAGTCGTCTTCTTCGGTGTGACCTCAGCGACTGCTCAGCTCTTAGGAACTGCTGCCAGGTCAGGCTTTGCACCTACATGGATGATCACTTCGGTAGGAACTGATCCCTCAGTCCTTAGGGGTTCACTTGGCGCGAGCACAGGTGCATTGATGAAGGGAATCTACGTCCCTAACTTCATCGTTCCTGCACAGGACTCAAAAAACGCCTATGTCAGTCAAATGAAGGCTATTGCCAGCGCTAACGACTTGGAATGGAACTTCTACACCTACTACGGAATCAACACGGCGTACGTATTGGCGCAGGCACTTAAAGCGGCTGGGAAGAATCTCACTCGTAAGGGCCTCATCAATGCCATGCAAACAAAGTCAAAGACCTTCCGTTCCGCAGCTGTTGTTCCCTTTGTTGTAAACGCCAAGTCCCATCAGGGACTTACGGGTTACTACATGGCCCAGTACAACGCGAACACTGACGCGGAGCGTTTGACCAAGTACGTCATGGTTGCTACCAGTTCCTCTTCGGGAGCTGCAAAGAAGATCACCTATCGTCCAGCCCCCCCAACCAAGAAGCTGCTGCCTTAATACGCGCACTTAATAAGTGAAAAGGAAAAATATGAAATTCACATTTATGCGCCGCGGTGTAGCGGCAGTAGCGGCAGCGAGCCTGATCACCCTTGGTGCTCCGATCGTTTCCCCTGCGAGCGCAGCAGATGCGTGCGCACCGGGTGCAACCTGCGAGGGAACCCTTAGCGGTTCCCTCGGGGCCTCCCCGTACACCATCAAAATGCCAGACAATTTCAATGGCACAGTGTTGTTGTATTCACACGGCTATCGCATTGGGACCCCGGTCCCCGCAGCGCTGGCCACACCACTTGGGTTGCCGGCTAGTCCGTCTTACACCCGAATCAGTTACCCAGCATTCGCGCCAGTCTTCGGTAGCGATGTTGCCTACATCGGTTCAAACTCGGCTGACGTTGCACCTACGGCAACCGTGGCCTCAAACCTGTTGGCGCAGGGCTACGCCCTTGCTGGCACCGGTTACGCAAGGCAGGGCTGGGCAACGGCAGAGGGTGTTGAGTCTGGGGCAGGAATGATCAATTTGATCAATTCCGGTGCCGTGCCCAACGCCAAAAAGATCCTTGTTTGGGGTGACTCACTCGGTGGTTTGATCTCTCAGACTCTGGCTGAGAAATACCCCAAGCGCATTGCTGGCTCACTACCTTCGTGTGGTGTGGTTGAGGGACCCATTCAGGCCTTCAGCTCTGCTATGACGCTGCTCTACACGTGGAAGACGCTTGTTGCACCGACCCTCAAGGTTGCCAATTACTCGGCCGGCCCCGCGGGTTATGTTGAAGCTCTCACCGATCTGGGAACTGTTCTTACGGTTCTTGGTGGGGCAGCGACAACACCGGTAACGCCAGTCGGATTCCCGCTCGGTCAGTCCAATCTTCTCGGTGGACTTATGGCAGGGCTACCACCCGTGAGCAACGTATATGACGGCCAGACTGTGAACCCAGCATTTGCTCAATTGGGAACATTGGGCGCACTCAGTGGTGGCTATTCACCATCGTCCGCGGGGGCTAGTTCTGCGGTTGCAATGTTGCAAAACGTTGGAGGTGCAGCGGCACTGGGAATCCTCGGTCGCTATGAACTCGAAGCTCGAGTTCGCACTATCGGTGGTTTCGCCGCTTCTGAGAATGCCAACTTCAACGACAACGTTCAGACCAGTTACACCAAATTGCTCTCAGATGAGCAGCGTGGTGAATTTGGTGACGTATTGAACGCAACGACGGTCATTACCGACCCGTTGAACTCAATGCTGGGCGCACTTGATGCCTCACGTGGTGATGCAACAAAGCGTTTCGCTGCCAATCCCAAGTCTGTGGCAATAGTTAACGCATTGCCAGCACCGAAGGGCATCTACAGCGTTCCAACATTGATGATCACGACTACCTACGATGCGACAGTCCCTGCCGGTAACACGGGCGATTTCTTCACATCAATGCAGAAGTCGTACAACAAGATGAACAAGAAGACACGCGGCCTGTTCAAGGGCGCTGCCTTCTACACCATCCCACCTGTTGACGGTTGGACCAAGTTCGCCCCAGGAGGCAAAGCACCTGATGCAGCACTCTCCATCGCTGCACTGGGCAATTCCGGTGTTGGTCACTGCGTCTACACACCAGAGCAAACCTTGAGTGCCGTTCGGGCTCTCAACGCGATGGTGAACGCGAAGACGGCAAAGCAAATTGTTGCCGCCAAGCGTCTCGTTTACGCAACACCAGGGGTTAACAACGACCGCCTGTTCGAGCCAGCGGCGCTTAAGAAGCCACTTCTGGCTCGCTAGCAACCAGTTCCATAATTGTGGGGTCGACCTTCGGGTCGGCCCCACAATCTTTTGTCCCGGATGTTATTTTTGCCACCCGCTGGTGAGTCGGTGCATTTGTTCCGGTAAGTTCCCTTACACCAGAGACCGCAGGTCACCGATAACTCCCAACGGAGCGATTGGTTGAAGGTCCCACTAAGTGGGCGGCCCGCGCAGGGGAACGAATTGTAAGGCTTCGCTTCGGTTGAAACCTCACGCCTCGTGCGCCTTGCGCCGGGGCGTTTTCTTATTGGGTTATATCGAAAGGAGCAACATGGCAAAACCTACAAAGGTAAGCGCGGTTGCCGAGATCGCTGAGTACTTCCGTGGATCAAATGCGGCAGTTCTCACTGAATACCGTGGACTAAGTGTTGCGCAGATGAAGGAATTGCGTCGTTCACTTGGAACAGGTGTCACCTACGCTGTGGTTAAGAACACCCTCACCAAGATTGCTGCACGCGATGCTGGTGTTGAAGGTCTTGACTCACTCCTGCAAGGACCGAGTGCAATTGCATTCGTTTCGGGAGATGCTGTTGACGCTGCGAAGGGTATTCGCGACTTTGCAAAGAACAATCCAGCACTTGTAATCAAGGGCGGAATCATGGACGGCGCGGTCTTGTCTGCAGCCGAGATCACCAAGATTGCCAACCTTGAATCACGTGAAGTATTGCTGGCGAAGTTGGCTGGCGCTATGAAGGCGAAGCAGTCACAGGCTGCTGCACTCTTTGCGGCACCGCTTTCCAAGACAGCTCGCACAATTGCGGCGCTGCAAGGCAAACTCGAGTCCGAACCAGGTGCGGTTGCACCGGCAAAGGTCGAAGAAGCACCGATAGCAGAAGAAGAAGTAGTCGTCGAGGATGTAATCGTCGAAGAAGCAGTTGTAACTGAAGAAGAAACCACCGAGGGCTAAAGGCCCACCCGGCCCTCGGCCGGATTTATCGAAAGGAAAGCCACAATGGCTAAAATGAGCACCGATCAATTAATGGATGCTTTCAAGGAAATGACCCTTTTGGAACTGTCTGAATTCGTTTCAGCATTCGAAGAGACATTTGATGTAACAGCGGCTGCACCAATGGCAATGGCTGCTGCAGCCCCTGCCGGTGGCGGCGACGCTGGCGGCGCCGCAGAACAAGACGAGTTTGAGGTAGTTCTTGAATCTGATGGTGGAAACAAGATTGCAGTGATCAAGGAAGTTCGCGCGCTCACCAGCCTTGGCCTCAAAGAAGCCAAGGACCTCGTTGAGGCTGCACCAACAGCAGTTCTCGAAAAGGTCACCAAGGAAGCAGCGGACAAGGCAAAAGAAGCCCTCGAAGGCGCTGGCGCCAAGGTTACGGTCAAGTAATTACGTTTAAATATTTCCTGCACAATCTCGTTGTGGGGCGGAGGCCAACCGGCCCACCGCCCCACAACTGTTTTATGGAGTGTCTTTTTGCGAGCGCATTTCATAACTCGAGGGTAATTTTCACATGTTCACGAGTGTGGATCGACGTCACAATCTGGTTACAAGCACCCAAAAATCCGCGCCCCACTTGACCTTTTTGGGATTTCGGGTAATTATTTGCTTTACTTCCGATTACGAGGATCGTGATCCTAACTGGATTTGGGCAATTGCTGTCGGCCCCCAGAGGGATTTCAATCGAGGGAATCGGTGGTTGCGTGTCTCACGCTGAGCGGGCCCTTGCCGGGGACCCCGCTAGACAGCGGTTTACCCCTTCGGGTATGCTGCTGCTTTGCGCTGTCTTCCAACTTTCTAACCCAGGGTGACTTATCGGTATTTCCGTTTTATCGGTCTTCTCGATTTGACATTGGGGGGCTAATTGGAATGTCAGCATATGGAATGTCAGCAATAGGCCCGCCGCGCACTGGAAGGATTCCTCTTGGTTTCCCACGAAGTAACCCCGCTTTCCCCATCCCTTCACCGGGCCTCATTTGCGAAAATTCGCGAGCCCCTGGCAGTACCCGATTTACTCCGGCTGCAGACCGCTAGTTCTGACTGGCTTCTAGGTAACGAGAAGTGGCAGAAGGCCGTTGCCGCAGCTCTCAAAGCAGGCAATACCGAAATCCCACAGGTCTCGGGTCTGACTGAAATCTTTGAAGAGATTTCCCCCATCGAAGACTTCGCGGGCATGATGTCTCTTTCCTTCCGCGATCACCGCTTTGAGCCACCCAAGTACACGGTGGAGCAGTGCAAGGACAAGGACTTCACCTACGCGGCCCCACTGTTCGTGACCGCTGAGTTCACCAACAATGAAACTGGCGAGATCAAGTCCCAGACCGTCTTCATGGGCGACTTTCCGCTTATGACTGACAAGGGAACATTCGTTATTAACGGCACGGAGCGGGTTGTTGTGTCCCAGCTCGTTCGCTCACCCGGTGTGTATTTCGAACGATCAGTGGATAAGGCAACCGACAAAGACGTCTACGTTTCCAAGATCATCCCGAGTCGCGGCGCTTGGCTGGAATTCGAAATTGACAAAAAAGACCTCGTAGCAGTTCGAGTTGACCGTAAGCGTAAGCAGCCCGTCACGGTTCTTCTCAAGGCACTCGGAATGTCAAGTGATGAAATCCGCGCACGTTTCGGCCAGTACGAAACTTTCATGGCTACCTTTGACAAGGACCACATTGAGACCCAAGACGACGCACTTCTCGATATTTATCGTAAGTTGCGTCCGGGCGAACCCCCCACATTGGAGAATGCCAAGAACCTGATTGAGAACTTCTACTTCAACCCCAAGCGCTATGACATGGCAAAGGTTGGTCGCTACAAGGTCAACCGCAAGCTCGGTCTCGAGCTGCCACTTGAGCAGAGTACTTTGACAATTGAGGACATAGTTTCCACCGTTGAGTACCTCGTACGTTTACACGCAGGTGACACGACCATGCAAACCCCACGTGGTGAAGTTGTTGTCGAAACAGATGACATCGACCACTTTGGTAACCGTCGTCTTCGTACCGTCGGTGAACTGATTCAGAATCAAATTCGTACGGGTCTGTCCCGCATGGAGCGTGTCGTGCGCGAGCGCATGACCACTCAAGATGTGGAGGCGATTACACCTCAGACTCTGATTAACATCCGTCCGGTTGTTGCTTCCATTAAGGAGTTTTTCGGAACTTCACAGCTCTCGCAGTTCATGGACCAAACCAATCCACTGGCGGGACTTACCCACAAGCGTCGTTTGTCTGCTCTTGGACCAGGTGGACTTTCACGTGAACGTGCAGGTTTTGAGGTCCGAGACGTCCACCCATCTCACTACGGCCGTATGTGCCCGATTGAGACACCTGAAGGTCCCAACATTGGCTTGATTGGTTCGCTCGCAACCTATGGCCGCATTTCGCCCTTTGGATTCATCGAAACTCCATACCGCAAGGTAGTCAATGGCCGTGTACTCGATGAAGTTCAATACCTCACGGCAGACGAAGAAGACATGCACGTAATTGCTCAGGCGAATACAGCAATTGATGCCGACGGCAACATGACCAGCCACGACAGGGTTGTCGTCCGAGTCAAGGGCGGCGAAGTCGAATACGTCAAGCCTGAAGATGTTGACTTCATGGACGTTTCACCACGTCAATTGTGGTCGGTCGCAACTTCAATGATTCCTTTCTTGGAACATGATGATGCAAACCGTGCGCTCATGGGATCAAACATGCAGCGACAGGCTGTCCCGTTGCTTCGGGCACAGGCGCCACTAGTTGGTACCGGGATGGAATTCCGTGCGGCGTACGACGCTGGGGACGTTGTGGTTGCTGAAAAATCTGGCGCTGTCAAAGAAGTCTCTGCTGACCTCGTCGAAGTTGCCAACGACGACGGCACTTACACAAGTTACAAACTGGAAAAGTTCCGTCGCTCAAATCAGGGTACTTGCTTTAATCAGCGCCCGATTGTTTCCGGTGGCGCTCGCGTTGAAGCCGGTGAAGTTCTCGCTGACGGTCC
>JAFMCP010000063.1 GCA_017857705.1 Candidatus Nanopelagicales bacterium | reverse complement strand
CGCGAAATCTCATTTGGTGAGGCCTGATGTTTGGTCGCAATCAATTCCAAAAACAACTCGCAGCCGATGCGAAATTGCTGAACGTTCCTAAAGGTGAGCGCATTTTAGCAACAGCCCTTGGCCCGAAGAATTATGAACCACCGGTTGTGATTGCAACCGAGGCTGCTCTCTACTTTGCAACAAACACCGAACCTGACCGCGTGGCTTGGACCCAAATCGCCAAAGCAACATGGGAAGAGCCCTGGTTGGAAGTGATGACCAATGAAAACGTCCTGATCAAGCTTTATCTTGATCCATGTGGGCAAGTCCCACCGATAGTTCGAGAGCGGGTCACCGCAAGTGTTCTGTTTCGAGAGACGTTAACCCTTGATACCGGTGGCAGCATTACGGCTATTGGGCGACGGGATCCCAATAGCACCGAAATCTCGTGGCTAATCGAATTTCACGGGGAACTTGACCCAAGTGACCCACTAACAGCGGCGAGCGCTGACCGCGCCTTGGCGCAGCTCCGAAATACCCTCGGCGTGTAGCGCAGGGCCGGTCACTTGATAGTGTTCGGCGGTCATTCCCCCATAGCTCAATTGGCAGAGCATTCGACTGTTAATCGAAGGGTTTCTGGTTCGAGTCCAGATGGGGGAGCGTTGGGGCTGTAGCGGATAAAACCGTTGCAGCCCTATTTTTGTGAGTAGATCCACCCCAACAGGGACCTCCCATGGGATATTTCTGCCTTCCGCATCAGCGGTTGCGCCCGAGTTGCTCATGACCGGTGACCCAATCGCCGGCGAGCACCGCAGATGACAGTGAAATCTCACCGGCAAGGACAGTTGCTGCTGCGATCTCGGCAAGTTTCTTGGCCGATCCCGTCCCGGTGCAACCTAGAAGTTCTAGGCATTCACGTTGCGTTGCAAGTCCAGTACCGCCACCGTGGGTGGCAATGATCACCGAGGGCAAAGTGATGGACCAGTAGTAGTCGCCGTTATCCAGAAGTTGTGTGTAGAGCATGCCGCTATGTGACTCGGCAATGTTGGCGACGTCTTGTCCGGTCGCTATGAACAATGCGGTGAGTCCATTGGCAGCATGTGCTCCGTTGTTGGCCGAACCGGCCATAAATGCGCCGGCCTGGGAGATCTGTCGCGCCTTGAACAAGTCTTTGGGTGAAACTCCAACGAGATCACGCAGGGTTTGCGCCGACGTGGTTACTTCAGCAATCACTCGCTTTCCGCGCGTGAGCAGTGTATTGATCTGCGAATGTTTTTTATCTGTGTCGATATTTCCAGTGAGGATGAATTCCACGTTGTTTGCATAGTTTGCATAGTTGTCTTTGATCCAAACACAAGCGGCAAGAGTCGCCTTACTCACCATGTTTTGGCCGGCGGCATCACCTGTCGAGTAATCAAAACGAAGATACAAATTGGGTCCAACAGAAAACTGCCTAATTCCCTCGAGTTTTCCAACACTGGTCGTGCTTTCGGCTACGGTGCGAATTTCCTCAATTTTTTCGTTTACCCACAGACCAAAGTCGCGGGCATCCCGGGCACTAGCGAACAGGAATGCGGGGGAGCGTTGCATGTGATCTTGGGAAATTGTGACGGTTGCACCGCCTGACTCGTGAATCACTCGCATTCCGCGGTTGTAACTTGCTACGAGAGCGCCTTCGGTTGTCGCGAGCGGAACGTAGAACTCGCCCGTGGCGTGCTCCCCGTTGACGAGAAGCGGACCTGCGATCCCAATAGGGACTTGCGCTGCCCCAATGAAGTTTTCGATGTTCCCGCGGGTGGTTTCCGGATCAAAACTGAATGCAGCCACGTGCTTTAGCTCGGTCCCGCTGTTTTGGGTGAGAAACTCCCGGCGGGTTTGAGCGGCTTGAGCGCCGTGGTCATTCTCACGATCGCGTGGGATAGAAAGTCGACCCATGATTCATTGCTCCTTTTGTAACCGAGGCTTGACTTTATCCTGCGAAGTTTCACGGAATGTCAGGGCCGGAACTTCTACGCAGATTAAGATCCACGGGTGAACAGTGATCCGATCGCAATATCTAAAGACTCACCCAACACCATCATGTTCATCCGGCATGGTGAAAAGCCAGGTGAGTCGGGTGCTCCTTTTGGAGTTAATCAGCACGGCAAAGAGGATTCCCACGCTCTCTCTGTTCGTGGCTGGCAGCGGGCAGGGGCGCTAGCAGGGTTATTTAAGTTAGCGCAGCAGTCGGGTTATCCGGGCCTGGTGACACCGGCAGCAATTTATGCCACTGCTCCAAATTCAGATTCACACAGCACCCGCGAGTACAACACCGCGCAACCACTCGCGGATGCCTTAAGCATCAATGTCAATGTTGATTTCCCACACGGTCACGAGCATCACCTCGCAACCCATATCGTTGAGCAAGGGAACGACACTTTGGTGGTGTGGCATCACGGAGAACTTCCGGCCGCGATTGGCGAGTTTCCCATTGTGAATAAGCAGGACATTCCGAGTGCATGGCCAGCGGAACGTTTTGACCTAGTGTGGGTACTCAAGCGTGACGCAGAATCTTCGCAGTACACATTTAGTCAGTTGAATCAGCGGCTCCTTGACGGGGATAAGCAGTGAGTAAATTGCCCGCATGAGCAAGTTCGCAATTAATCGCCCAGTTATTGCTCTGTTTATCTGGTTGTTGGTGATCCTTGGTCTAGGGGTTTTTGCAACAAGCCTTGACTCGAAATTCAATGACAGTTTTTCACTCGCTCGTGATACCGCTGACGGCAGCGGTCACAAGTCTGTTGAGCTTTGCAGCAGCAATGGGTGTGACGGGTCGTATTCCAGTGGGGTGTTGCAGATTCACTACTTGGAGTGAGTGGAACTGGACCGATCCTGCCTTTCTTACCCGTAATGGTGTTCGCCATTTTGTTTGACCTATCGATGGACTATCAAGTTTTTCTTGTTTCACGAATGAAAGAGGAATGGGAGAAGACGGGGGATAACCGTCTCTCGGTTCTCAATGGCCTTGCGGGTAGCGGCAAGGTGGTTGTTGTCGCAGCCTCGATCATGAGCGCTGTTTTCATTTCATTCGTCCCGACGCCCATTGACACAATCAAACTCTTCAGTGTCGCTCTGACAGCAGCCGTCCTCATCGATGCTTTCATTGTTCGTCTTGTTTTGGTCCCTTCGCTGATGACACTTCTTGGCAAATCCAAGTGGTATTTACCGAAGTGGCTTAACAAGGTGCTCCCAAAAATCACCCTTGAATGAAATAACCCCCGTAATTCTTCGGCGTGGCAACGCTTACTCACGGGGTTCTTACTCTATAAATAAGGAAGTCCCCTCGAAGTATGAGTTCGAGGGGACTTCCATTTAGGCGGCGCCTTCACTGTCCGGTTTCCCAGGGCCTTCGCGTACCTTGCTGTTTCGCGACGCTCGCTCCGTGTTGCCACGTTGCCAGTTGTTCTTCCACCTTCAGATCTTTATTCCCAACCGACTCCACCAGCATGTGGTGTCTCCGGATCTTCCCCGGACCAGCTGTCAAACTCTTACCTGACCCTCGCCTTGCGGCTCAGTGGCTTATTTGTACACCCATTGCAAATCGGCACGCAAGCGTTTTTCAAAAATATTTTATTTATTTTTTTATTGTGATGACTCATGCGTAACATGAGTAACACCAGTACTTTTCCTTCACTTCAGTTCAGTAATACAGGCAGTTGACCGAACGCGAAGAGTGCTTGTAGTCATTACCAAAGGGTCCTCGGTAGAGTTTGCGCACCGCTAGGGGCGGTAGCTCAGCTGGTTAGAGCCCCGAACTCATAATTCGGTCGTCGTCGGTTCGAGCCCGACCCGCCCCACTCACAATCTGTGTTGTGTCGGCTGATCCTTGACGTTTGGGGTTCGCCTGATGATTTACGCGTATTCGGCTGATCCTTGACACTCTCTCTCATGATTGTGGAGTTGAGTGTTATGGAGCAGCGTTATCAGGCTGTGTCTTTAGTTATCCATGATGGCGAGTCTGTTGTGGAGGTGGCGCGAAGGTTTGGGGTGTCGCGTCAGACGGTTCATTCCTGGTTGTCTCGGTATGAGGCGGGTGGGTTGTCTGCTTTGGTGAATCGTTCTCATCGTCCGAGGGGTTGTTCTCATCAGATGCCTGCTCGGGTGGAGGTGTTGGTTTTAGAGATGAGGAGGGGTCATCCGTTGTGGGGGCCGCGCAGGTTGTTGTATGAGTTGCAGCGTGATGGGGTGGAGCCGCTTCCTAGTAAGTCGGGGATTTACCGGTTGCTTAAGCGTCATGCTTTGATTGATCCGGGTGGTCGGCGGCAGCGGGATAGGAAGTTTAAGCGCTGGGCGGCAGTAACTGGCGCAATTCCTAGTAGCGCCAATACTCCAACCAAAGCGGTCACAACGAGCGCGCGAAACCCAGAAGTCATGACTCCAAGATAATACGAATCTTGACTTTACGCCTTGGATGCAAATGCCGACCCTAAGCGACTCAGCGATGGACTGCGTGCATCTTTGGGAACCATCATGCGAACCACACACACTTGATCAATTGCAACCGCGGTACTCAAAGCTGGATCAATTTCGCTCGCTGCATGGTGAGTTCAAGACCGCCTGAGCGCAAGTGAGATAAGTGAAGACGCGAAGTTGCATGTCAAAATCTTTAACCCGGTGATCCAGCATGGGCGCACCTTCGCGCTCGGGGAGTGCTTAGCACGTCCGCTGCAAACCGCTGGGACTTGATCTTCAGCGCTGACAGCACCGACACGGCCTAAGAAATTAGATGGCTTCTACATTCATTGCCGGTGAAGGACCAACCAATTCAATAGTTCCTGCCCAAAGGCACTCGCAAATCGCCCCTTCACTCAGAACGGGCATCCCATCAACTAACACGTTACTCGGGGAGATCCAAGGATCGACGATAAGAGGAATACACGGCGCTGGCATGGGAACGCCAAAGGCCGCAATGGTCTCAGCGATTACCATTGGGTTCAGCGGGGAGTGACACAAAATAAAGCCAGTGACATTCAAAAACGGGACGATGTCAAATATGGTGGCCACCGGGAGATCGTTGGCGAACACTCCCAGCGGTTCCACGAGAAGGAAATCTGGAGCATCTCCCATGTCGCAGATCATCATTGTTCCTAGGGTGGCTACAGGACCTGGCATGCCCGTACTGTACCAAGAGCAGGGATCACCATCAAGTGGAAACCACCTAACGTAGGAGCCAAGCGGGCACGTGGCCGCGCAATCGGAATGATAAACCGTGCAAACCGTGACCCGTGCTCGCACGGTGGTACGCTCCGGCGGTGCAAATAGACATTTGCCGGTAGACGTCCAGATTGCTTATTTTGTAATTTGGGTAGCGCTTCTGCTGGAGTTAGTGCATCATTCAACCACAAGAATCTCTTTTGACTAGAAAGGACAAAGATGCCGACTTATCTGTCTCCGGGGGTGTACGTCGAAGAGGTCCCCGCCGCTACGCGACCAATCGCGGGTGTAGGGACCGCAATTGCCGGCTTTGTCGGCTTTGCCCCTTCTGGCCCCCTGAATACCCCAACCATGGTCACTACGTGGCAACAGTACGTGGCGGCATTTGGTGAGTTCACGGAAGAGTTTGCATTGGCCAAGGCGGTTTATGGCTATTTTAACAATGGTGGCGGCCGTGCTTACATCGTGCGTGTGCCCTATCCGGGAGACGGAAATGCTCCTTCGCCGGCCCTCCCAACGGGTCAGCTCGAGGTTTCGGGCTCCAAAGCAACCCCAGCACTGAGTGTTCGGGCACAGGATGCAAATTCGGATCCGATATCCGTCGAGGTCCTCTCCCCTTCGTCAGATTCAGCGCCAGCGGGATCGTTTGACGTCGAGGTGAAAGTGGGAGATGACGTTGTAGAGAATTACTCGTCTGTGACTTTGGGTGCTGGCAATTCGAACGTGGCAACAGTCGTGAACACCGCATCCAAATTGATCCGGATCGAAGAGCAAACATTGACGGCAGATCTGATCAAAGCAGGCATTGACCCAACAACTCTTACGCTGGCTGTCCCCTCGGACGTGGCAATTGTTGAGATTGATGCGTCCTCAGTTATTGGTGATACAGCCCAACGAACCGGCTTCTCCGGGTTCGAAATGCATGAGGACATCACCATGATCGTTGCGCCAGATCTAGCAGTAGCTCACCGTAATGGGCTCGTGGATTTAGACGGATTTAAAGCAGTTCAGAGTGCTCTGATAACTCACTGCGAGTTGATGGGTAATCGTATGGCAATCTTGGATTCGCCGGCAGCTATGAACGCGCAAGAGGTCTCGGACTGGCGCATGAACACCACGGGCTACGACTCTAAATTCGCCGCCCTTTACTGGCCATGGATCAATATGTTGGACCCAGCGGTCGGGCACAACGTGGTCTTTCCACCCAGTGGACACGTCGCTGGGCTTTGGGCTAGCAACGACAGTTCACGTGGGGTTTTCAAGGCACCGGCCAACGAAGTACTGCAGGGTGCATTGGGAATTGAAGTGAATGCGACCCGCGGTGAAATGGATTTGCTTAATCCACAAGGAGTTAACACGATCAAGGCATTTCCGGGCCGCGGAGTCCGGGTTTGGGGAGCTCGTACGCTATCCAGTGACGCGGAATGGCGATACATCAACGTTCGCCGCTATTTCAATTACCTCGAGGAGTCAATCCTTCAAGGGACCCAATGGTGCGTCTTCGAACCAAATGATGACAAGTTGTGGGGTCGGATTCGGCGAACGATCTCAGCATTCTTAGTCAATGAGTGGCGAAGCGGTGCTCTGTTTGGCGCTAAGGCCGAACAAGCGTTCTTTGTCACTTGCGATGGCACTAATAACACTGCCGAATCAATTGACGCAGGCATGGTAGTTGTCGATATTGCAGTAGCACCGGTGAAGCCCGCGGAGTTCATTGTTTTCCGTCTTGCGCAATTCTCGGGTGGAAGTTCCATCTCCGATTAATGTTCACCACTAACTACAGAGGAGTTAAAACATGTCACTAACCGCGGGCGATGCCTTAACCGCGTTTTCATTTGAATTCTCGATCGACGGGACAACTATTCCCAACGTGGTCGAAGTCAACAATATTTCCAAAGGGACCTCAACAATCGAGACCAGATCGATGACCCCAGAGGGGACGTACGTCCTGCAGCAGATGCTTGGCCCTCGTGAAAGTGGGAGTCTGGTATTGACAGTCCTTAACACCGGGGATGCGAACGTTACGTCCTGGCTCATGCAAGGAATTGATGGCGACTTCGCCGGTGCCCGGAAAACGGGAAAGTTAGTGTATAAGGACACCATGGGGAAGCCCGTTCTCACGACGGAATTCGAAAACGTCATGGTGACTAAATTGGATTACGGCGATCTCAAGGCGGGAAGCGCAGAACATATATCGATGACGATCAGTATGACGTTCACCGATATGAAGACAACGAGTTAGCGCCATCTTTAAAAAAAGGGAAGCAGGCTAGGCCAGATGAGCGCCACGTCAGTTGACACATTCCAAACGTCTTTTGATTTTGTGCTGCCAAGAGGCTACGTGGATCAGCAAGGGGTTGTGCATCGCGAAGGATTAATGCGCTTAGCCACTGCGCGGGACGAGTTATTGCCGTTGTTGGATCCTAAGGTGCGGGAAAACGAAGCTTTCCTCTCGCTCGCGTTGCTCTCGAGGGTTGTGACCAAGCTCGGTACCGTTTCCTCGATCGACGACCAGGTAATTGGCGGCCTCTGGGCAACTGACCTTGCATTTTTGCAGGATCTTTATCGCCGAGTTAATGTTGATGGACACACTTTGGCTGATGTCCAATGCCCCAATTGTGATACATCTTTTTCAGTTGACGTGGCAGGTGGTGGCCTGGGGGAATAGCTAGGGTCGGGACCGACCGACTGTGGGAAGAAGTCGGGTTCTTGGCCTACTATCTAAAATGGACTCTCGACGACATTGTTGACCTCAGTCACGACGTACGACGAACCATGCTTCGTCAAGTTTCAGCGATAAATCGCGCCGAGTCGGAAGGAAATTCCCGTGCCTAGGTACGTCCCTTCCCCTCGATTAGGCTCTGGCGGTGACAACTGGCATGGCCCTGTCCGGGGAGATTTCATGTTTACCCCTTGGCGTAAAAAAAAGGGCGCTCAGATGTCACGTCTGATGCTCGCACCTTCGTCTTTTCTCGTCACCCGCCAAAAGATGCGAATATCACGTGAGCTTTCTGCGCCAGAGAAAATTCAGGGTATGTTGTTGCGGCCGGCCGCTTCACGGCTGCCAGTAGTTACACGGTCGCGCGACAAACTGGCCTATGCGGATCTGACGTCTCCAGAAGCCGGAGATGACTTGGATTTGCCCAACGTGAGTCCTTCTCAGATACCCCGAGATCAGGATCGTGCCCGCAATGTTCGTGCTCACGTCCGGCCGGTCGGCAAGAAAGTTCCACCCGGATCAATCGGCAAATTCAGCCACAGAAACTTGGGTAGAAGGGCTGTGAAACTTTCGGAAGCAGATGCACCTGTAGCTGGAGTTATTGGGGACGAGGCAGCCAAGATCGCGCATGAACCATCCGCACAGCAACGCATTCGATTAAACAAGGTCGATTCACTGCCAAGCCAAGGGAAATCTGCACCCGAAAATCCGGGAGCCCACGAGGGCGATCAGTCGGCATCCCCTGCCCTCACGCCAGGTGCAGTGGGCAGAGTGCGGGGTAATCTTCCCCCAGCTTTTCTGAGCGAGTCCGTAAACCCGGAGCAGCCACCAGCGGCGCAACCAACCCCGCGGTTGCCTGCTGGTGAGGTCATCACGCCAATCCTTTCAAGTAGGCGAAAATTGCCAACTCGAGACCGATTGGAGTACCGAGAGAGGCGTGATTCTGGGTTAGATACCGCTACGACCGCGCCACAGATAGCTCGCGCAACGGATTCAAGCGCCGAGAACCGGGACCAACAGGGCCCGGTGAGAGCGGATGACCCTGGGGTAGTTTCCGGGCCGAATGTTGTTGATAACGATTCCGGCTTATTAGTTAAGCACAACTCTGCGGGGGTTTCAGAATTGCGGAGTGTAGGTGCTGAGACAAGTATTTCTGGACCAATGCCGGCGACTCCCGCAACGCCAGCGTCGCAAACACCCGCAACGCCAGCGTCGCAAACACCAGCAACGCCAGCGTCGCAAACACCAGCAACGCCAGCGTCGCAAACACCCGCAACGCCAACGTTGGACTCTGGTCTCGTACATCGTGATTCGGATCTGGTAGTGGATGGTGACTCTGGTGGCATGAATTTTTCACCAGGGGGCGCGGAGAACCGGGACCAGCAGGGCCGGGTGAGAGCAGATGACCCTGGGGTAGTTTCCGGGCCGAATGTTGTTGATAACGATTCCAGCTTATTAGTTAAGCACAACTCTGCGGGGGTTTCAGAATTGCGGAGTGTAGGTGCTGAGACAAGTATTTCTGGACCAATGCCGTCGACGCCCGCAACACCAGCGTCGCGAGCACCGGCAACACCAGCGTCGCAAACACCGGCAACACCAGCGTCGCCAATTCTGGCGACGCTGGTAGCTACAGGGCCGACAGCGCCAACGTTGGACTCTGGTGGCTTGAATTTTTCACCAGGGGGCGCCGCGAATGTGGCGGCTGGTTCTGAAGGTGCGTC
>JAFMCP010000062.1 GCA_017857705.1 Candidatus Nanopelagicales bacterium | reverse complement strand
TCTGGTGCCGTTTGGGAATCTGATGGTTTGGCTGGGCTGTTCGAAACCACGCTCGGTCCCTGAACACGTAGAAGCCGATTATCCCCTTCACTTGCAATCACGACCGCGTTCTCGCCAGGTAGCCAAGCAATCGCTTCTCCTTGGGGTTGTGCCGGCAAATCAACTTCTTGGGTCAGTTCACCTGCAGGGCGCCCATCAAAGAACTGCGCATCAAAGTAGCCGCGAAGAACAAATCCGCTTCCATCAGCTTTCATCGCGCCATCGGTGATCAGACCCGCTGCCGGCCCAATTTTTTTCGCAACATTTATCCGGGAATTCTTCCTGGACTCCTTCAAATTTTTCGGCAATGCGTAAATTGATCCACTCGCCAACTGTTTTGTGACAATCCAAATTTGTTGCGATTTGGGATCAGCAAGAATTGTTTCAGCATTATGTGGCCGGTCTTCATAAGTAAACCGAAATCTCTTCACTGCCGCACTTGTGTTGCCAAGTTTTTTCGGCTCCCGAACTCGGTAAATTGAGACATCACTCCATGAATCTCTGTTGTCGCCAATGTCACCCACCCACAAAACCGAGCGTCCTTTGGGATCAACCCCTACGGCCAATCCTTCAAAATCACGCGGTGACACACCAAGCAACGTGAGTTCGCCAACAATGGAACAGTCATTGAGCGCCAAAGCATACAATTTTGCGTCGTCACCTGAGTCGTTGTGAACCCACATAACGTCTTGGTGCAATGCCGAAGGAGCCATCCCACTGATCTCGCTCAGTCGAGGATCGGTGAATTCACACACCACCTGAGTTGCGGGAGTTGCCGCATTCGCGGCTACAGGCATCAGACTCAGTATTGACAGAACGCCAACACAAAAAACCTTGTGAATCAGATTGACACAATCGCTGCGACAAAAACACTTCCAATGAGCGCTACTAACACCACGATGGTGACGATTCTTCGAAATCCGGGGGTCATTGACCCACCCTAAAGCAATGATTCCCGATCACGGTGCTTGCGGTTACTCTTGCCACATGGCCGCATCAGATTCCAACGCAATTTTGCCGGTACGAATCGGAACAGCAATTGCCATAATTGCCACGGTGATTCTAGGTTTCATTGGGCCGATCTTCCCGAGCGACGTGGCTCAGGCTTCCTCCCAGGGCTCACAGGTCACCGAAGTATGGTGGTTTGGCGTTGGGCTGGTTGCGAGCGTGAGCGGAATCTTAGGTCTTCTCTTTTTGCACCGGCGCGCTCGTCGGCTGGGGCTTGGCAGCTAGTCAGTAGCTCTACTCGAATTTCTTCTATTCGCGCTTCTTCTATTCGCGATTTCTCTATTCGCGATTCCTCTATTCGATGCTCGTCGAACCTTCGCGCTCAACCGGAGTAAAGCCCGGGTCGACCGTGCCCGAGTGAGCACCACAACCGAAACTCAATGAGACAACGCGACCGTCAGCCGGTGAAAGCGCGTTCGCACATACGGCAAAAGCTTGTCCAAGGGGCCCCGCCAATGAATTTTGGAATCCACAACTACTGCAGTTCCCAGGTGCCAACCGTGCCATCTCGGTTCCAGGGCCGAATTCGCCGCTGTACCAACGAGCCGCAGCCTGTTCGCGACCAACAACTGAGAGAACTCGAGCCCGGCCAAGTCCCAATTCCCAGCCAGACATGATCCCGCGGTATTGCTCAACGTATTCAAAGTCTTCGTCTACTTCACTTGCAAAAAATTCGGTGAAACCCGCTGCGAGACGTTCGTCCTGTGCATTCACCGGAAGTACGTCACCGGGGCTGAGGTCACCGGGTTGAATGCGCTCACTCCACGGAAGCCAAGCCGGCGCCAAAAGTGAGTCTGGCCCTGGCAACAAAACAACGTCGGTGACGGTGACCTTTGATTTGCTCTTAGGAGCGATTGCAAGCGTTACGGCCCATTGCCACCCTACATATGCCTTATTCGTGCACGTAAACAAATGGGTGGCCAAGTTCTCTGCTTCCATGACCAATCCGAGGTGCTCACCAATAAAGGCAGAGTTGCCGGCCTCTTCCACCGCAGCAGCTTTTGCCTCTTCCACGGCAGCAACAAATTTAGGGTCCACACCCAAATCTGGTGCCTCAGCGGCAAGGGCTAGGGCCGATAGTTGCGTGCTCACGCCCCAAGTCTCTCCCATGAGCCGCACGCAAGGGAACAGCGGGTAATGTCACCGCCATGACCTCACAGTTTCGTAAGGGCGCCGCCCTTCTTTCCCTCACAGTCTCAGCCTTACTGGTTCTTTCCGGTTGCACCAAGCCTCTACCCGGAGCAACGGTATTTTCCGGTTCCAATAGTCAAAACCGCCAAGCAACCTGCTGGGCATTTGACGCTGAAGAACTCGGCGCTGGCGACTGTGCACAGGACTTAATAGCCCAAGCAGCAAGCGGAGATGCAGTCTCGGTTGTCTCAGTTTTCCCCGGAGACACAGTGGGAATTAGCGTCGATCCGGTTGTCGCGGAGACTGGCTGGTTTGTGGTACTTGGCAATCAGCGCCTGACTGAAAACCCGATTACGAGTCTTTACTACCGATTCACGTTCCCTTCCGCTCAAGAGATCCCTGAAGAAGGCGTTCTTCTGCAGATTGTTGCCAGTAGCGGCGTAGGCGCACGTGGTATTTGGGTGTTCAAATTGGATCAAGCGAGTTAAGGAGCGAAATGTTCGCAGTTTATGCCCATTCGATTAACCCGGAAAACCCACTTGATGCATTGACCGTCGGTGAAATTTCTGAGCCTGCGACTCCACCTGAATGGGTCACCGTAAACGTTAAAAGCGCAAGTTTGAACCACCATGACATTTGGTCCCTTAAGGGTCAAGCGCTCAAAGCCGATCGTGTTCCCATGATCCTAGGAAGTGACGCCTCGGGCGTGACCGATGACGGCCGTGAAGTTGTCGTGCACGCTGTGATCGGTGACTCACAAGGAACCGATGGAAAAGCCTTCGACGAAACCCTCGATATTCGCCGCACGCTGTTAAGTGAGCTATACCCGGGAACTCTTGCAGAACGCGTGCGTGTTCCAGCTCAGAATCTTCTGGACAAACCCGCGTCAATTAGTTTTGAAGAAGCTTCATGCCTGCCAACCGCCTACTTAACGGCCTACCGCATGCTGGCGAAGCGATCCAATACCCAGCCAGGGGACACAATTCTTATTCAAGGAGCTGGCGGCGGTGTCGCAACAGCTGCGATTGTACTAGCGAAAGCCCTTGGCCTCAATGTATGGGCAACTTCACGTAGTCAAGAGAAGCGTGCATTTGCAACCGGACTCGGCGCCGATCAGGTTTTTGAATCCAATGCGAAATTGCCAGGCAAAGTCGACGCGGTCATCGAGACTGTTGGAGAAGCAACGTGGTCCCACTCCCTGCGATCCCTTCGCCCCGGCGGAACAATCGTTGTCTCTGGAGCAACAAGTGGCGCAATGCCACCAGCAGACCTCAACCGCGTTTTCTTTTTGCAATTGTCAATCAACGGTTCGACAATGGGCTCACGGAGTGATTTTGTAGAGTTACTCGAATTGATGGATCGCACGAAAACAAGACCGGTGATTGATCGAGTGCTGCCAATTCAGGACGCTCGGGTTGCCTTCGATTCAATGTTGCACGGTGACGTGCACGGAAAACTCGTGTTGAATATCTAATTAAATGTCTGGCTAAATATCTAGATCGTCCGCGACCGCGCGCAACACTAAAGCGGTTTTTTGGGCCATAGCATCTGTTGGGTACTTGCCACGACGCAGTTGATTACTCACACCGTCGAGCAATTTGATCACGTCTTCTAGCATGATCGCCATGTCGTCGGCCTTCTTTCGGTGGCCTTTAACAACTGAGGCGGGCTCACTTAAAATCGTAACGGTCAACGCCTGTTTACCGCGACGTCCGTCAACAATTCCGAAATCGAGTTTGGTGCCCGGCTTCAGGGCCGTAACTCCGGGGGGCAGAGTTGAGACGTGAACAAAGACGTCTTCGCCTTCATCGCTTGAAATAAAGCCAAAGCCCTTTTCAGCGTCGTACCATTTAACTGTTCCTGTAGGCACGGCTCGCCCCACTCTCTCCATAACGCAATTCCCACCCCCTGGCGGAGTGCCCATAAGGTTAGCGCAGGCACCCTTTGGTTCCGGATCTGGTGGTCCAGCCACGAGGCCGTAGGCTATGCAGATGCCCGGAACCACTGAAAGCGCCAAAGTATCGAGAGCGCAACGGGTCATCAAGGTGGGAGCGATCCTCACGATCGTTGGAATCGTGGCAACCTTGATCGCGATTCTTCCGCTGGTTAGCGACATTGAACTTTCAAGTGCATGGTGGTTTTTATCGATGATCACCGGGGTTGGTCTGGCCACTGTATTGGTTGGGCTCACCATGTCAGCACGTTCTCGCTCAACCCGCTCGACCCGCCACTCCCGATCCTCCCGATCTAAATCGTCTTCTACAGCAACGAGGTCAACAAGTCCATGAGCACTAGCCGTCCACGAAGCCTCGCCGATTCATTGCGTGGTCGTAGTGAAGTTCAACTTACCGAACTGTTTTTAGGTCGCCCTGATCTAGCTCACCCGGCGCCCGCTGATATTTCCAGCTTGGCAAGACGGGCAACAGCAACGCCTTCGGTGAGTCGTACTCTCGATATTCTGTCGGCACCGCAACTGCATGTTTTATTCACTCTTCGCGAAAATTCGATGAGCACCGATGCACTCTCCGAGTCCGTTGATCCCGTTGTCACGGCCAACCTTGAGGTCGAAATTGAAGTGCTGCTCAAGTTGGGCCTCGTGTGGGGATTACCCGACTCGCTCAGCGCAGTGACTTCAGTTCGTGACACTTTGAACGAGGGCTACGCGGATGCACTCATTGTTCCCATCCTGCCCGAGTCAAAAGGCGCTGCCCCAAAACAGGATCTACAAATGCAGTCGGGTCTTGCCGCACACACTTTTATGTCACTGGCCCATGACGCTCTTTACATCTTCCGCACCACCCCGCTAACTGCACTTCGCTCCGGCGGCATCGCAACAAAAGATGTTGATCAGCTGGCAAAGTTTCTTGCTGTTCCGCTCAACGAGGCATGTCTTCTCATTGAAGTTTTATATCACGCTGGGCTCATATCATTGACGACTTCATTGCAATGGGAAGTCACAACGAAATATGAAACTTGGCGTAATAAGTCAAAGGAATCCCAATGGGTCGTGCTCGCACAAGCCTGGCTTGATCTTCCGCTGATGGGAAGCGAGGGCAATAAGCCACTTTCCGGAACCGGTGAATCGCCCACCGTGGGTGTTATGCGTTGGCAAACACTCCGCACGCTTCAATGGTGGAACGAACACACGGATGCCGCCCCCACCAAGAACTGGAAGTTGTTTGTTAAAGCACTCGACCATTTCTATCCCCGCAGACGGGGCGCCCGCCGAGAGGAAGTGGCCAAGGTCACCTTGCGTGAGGCCGAGTGGATTGGCATTGCTCACGGCGGAATTTTGTGTGAAGCGGGCATTGGAATTACCGCGGACAATGCCCCTGCTGCAGGATCCTCTCTCAGGCTTCCAGCTGAAGTTACCGATTTCCTGATTCAAGGGGACTTAACCGTCATAGCCGCTGGACCACTTCCCCTCGAAGTTGGCGAGAAGTTACATGCGATCGCAGATATTGAAAGCCGCGGAGCCGCAAGCGTATATCGTTTTACGGCCGAAACAATTGATCGCGGAATGCAGGCCGGCTGGAAGTCACAGGACTTTAATGAGTTCTTTCAACAATGGGTCAAAGGTTCGATCCCGCAGCCCTTGACCTATTTGATTAATAACGCAACGGAAATCGTTCTCGAAGACTCCGAATCAAAGCCAAAAGCATCAACGGCCGCTCGCCTAGGTCGCCACTCACGTCGTATTACCGAACGCGAGGCAGCACGAATTGCTAGTGCACTCCTCAAAGGCGAGATCACAGAGGCCAACCTGGCAGAACCTGAGGAAGTATTCTCACTCAACACTTCTGCCTTAATTGCGCTACTTAAAAGTGCACAAGAGCACCACACTGGGGTGTGGATCGGTTACGCCGAAGCAGATGGCAGCACCAGCACGCAAATTGTTGAACCCATTCGCATGGGTGACGGCACCATGACCGCATTTGATCACGGCAGTGCCAACGTGCGAACTTTCGCCATCTCGCGCATCAGCGGTATCGCTCCAGCAAAAATGAACGAGATCAATAGCTAAACCTCGACGTGTTCGGTCGCTATTGACATCCCTGAAAGGTTCACAGCAATCGGCTCAACCCCAATACCTGGGCCATTCGGCACGCTCAGTTGGCCGTGATCAAGAACAAACGGTTCAGTGACGTCTTCCTTGTAATATCGATTCGATGCACTGGTGTCTCCGGGAAGGATAAAACCAGGCAATGCGGCCAACGCAATATTCGCGGCGCGACCAACGCCCGTTTCCAACATGCCCCCGCACCACACAGGAATGTTTTTCTCAACGCACAAATCATGAATGTCTCGCGCGTTGAGGAACCCACCGACACGCCCCGGCTTAATATTGATGATCGTAGTGGCGCCGAATTCAATGGCGCTCTCTGCAGAATCCACAGAGAGAATGGACTCATCCAAGCAAATCGGAGTTTCCACGACTGACGAAATCAGCTTGTGACCCAGTAGGTCATCCTCTGGTAGGGGCTGCTCGATCAACAATAAATCAAACTCGTCAAATTTGGCTAAATGATCGGCATCACTTCTACGATAGGCCTGATTCGCGTCAACCTGCAATGGGATCTCGGGCCACTCACCTCGAACGGCTCGCAAAGCGTCCAGATCCCAACCTGGTTCCACTTTTAACTTAATTCGGCGGTAGCCCTGCTCGACATATTGCCCAACTTCAGCAATCAAGTCGGCAATTGAATTGGGGATCCCAACACTGACTCCACAATCAACACGATCACGGGTAGCCCCAAGAAAATCACCCAGCGAGAGGTTCCGCTCTTTCAACCATAAGTCGAGTAACGCCGTCTCAATTGCACTTTTCGCCATTGGATTTCCCTGCATGACCGCTAGTGCTGCGCGCACCGAATCCGGCGCCGGAGTCGAGCCTTCAGCACTCGACCCTTTTAAACTCGACCCTTTTGAACTCGAGCCACCACCCACACCTAACAGCGGCGAAAGTGTTGGGATCAGAAAATCCCTCATTACATTGACCGCGCCACGCGTGTATTCAGCGCTGTATCCAGGCCACGCCATGGTGACGCATTCACCCCACCCACTCACGCCTGAGTCACTAATGGCTTCGACGAGCACAACATCACGGACACTTTGCGAGCCGAAACTCGTGCGGAATGGGCGCACCAACGGAATTTCTAGACTGTGAATAACAAATGAAATACTCATTGGCTCACCCTCTCACGCCCGCATCGTCACGCCCACATAGTCACGCCCACATCGTCATAGCGCGTCGTCATAGCGCGTCAACTGCCCTCACCACATCAAGCACATAGTCGCCATTCTCGGTAACGCCAATAATTTCCCTACCATTTGCGAACTCCCGCATTAAATTCCTACGCATCTCAAATCGCCATTCCTGAGCTGCTTTAGGGTCACTGATTCGTAGTTCGACAATGTCCGTCGGGGCCGGCACAACAATCTGGCTCGCACTCAATTCCGTGATCGGCCCTAATTCCCCGCGAGCTGCAGCACGTGCCTGACCACCTGCGAGATCCCACCAGGCAAAAACCCGATCGGATTCTTCGCCCACATTAATCGCATCATTCATTGCACCGTAAAAATTCACTTCGTAATCTCGCACACTCACACCCAGGTTCACTAAATTGAGTTTTGCATTCCGCGCAACAAGGGGATCAAATGTCCAAACGATCGTGTCAATCCCACGGGATAAAGCCCACCAGCGTTGGTGTGCCTTGATCAGCGTTCCGATTCGTCTATTGCGATAAGGCTCAAGTACACCAGCCATGTGCGAATGCAGATGAATCCGTTGCCCATTTTCACCCTCATGCACTCCAACTATTGCAAGGGCGGCCGCAACAGGTTCATCGGCAAGATAGGCCGCGGAGCAATACCCACCCGAATGAGTAATGGCTCGAAGCAGGTTCGGCGGAACCTGCGTCCCACCTCCAAGGGGTGGCCACACCAAATCAAATATTTCTGCTGCATCTCGTATTTCTGATGCCACCTCGAGTGACCGCATCTCAATTCCCTCACGGGCAGCGGGCACCTGCCAAGCGAGCGCCGCTTCGCTGACAAGTTCAGCGGGAATAGCTTCATTGGCAATATGCTCAAGCACCCCACAAACCTACCCACCGCGCTTCACCCCCGTCTCGAGGAGATCCCATGGCCATGCAATCCGATCAATCCGATCAATCTGATCCGCCCGCTGATCTTTCGGAAACTCACTCGGGTGATCGTCCAATGACTCACGCGGCCAACCTTTCGGCCATGTTGACGACACTTCGAGCACTAGTTGAATGTGAGTCGCCCACCAGCGATCTGTCAGCTGCTTACGCCGTAACCGAGCTCGCCCGGTCTCTGGCAGTTGATTGGCTTCCCACACCCTCCCGGGTAGAAATCCATGGTGGCCGTCCCGTTTGGCGCTGGGGACCAGATCAACCTGCAATATTGTTACTAGGCCACCTCGACACCGTCTGGCCAGTGGGGACTTTGTCAAAAATTCCGTTTGCCATCCAAGGGGATCGCATAACCGGTCCGGGTGTCTTTGATATGAAAGTGGGAGTGGTTCAAGGTTGGGCAGCGCTCAAAGAATCTGGAATCACCGAATCTAGTGGCGTAGGCATGCTTTTGACGACTGACGAAGAAACAGGATCGCACGCATCACGCGAATTGATCGCGCAGTCAATTACGAATGCAAAGGCTGTGATAGTCCTCGAACCCTCACTCGAAGGAGCACTCAAAACTCGACGAAAGGGCACATCAAACTATTTGGTGCGGTTCCATGGAGTGGCATCTCATGCTGGCCTTGACCCAGATCGTGGAATCAATGCCCTTGTAGCTGCGGCCGAGTTTATTCTTGCCACCCAGCTTTGGAGAGACAAATTGCAGGAAACTTCTGTTACTCCAACGGTCAGTGCCTCCGGCACAACTACAAACACCGTCCCTGATCTCGCCGAAGTCAACGTTGATGTCCGCGCATGGAATCGCACCGAGCAAGAACGCGTTGACGACCTTGTTCGTGCATTTAGGTCGACGCTGCCCGTCACGATTGAAATTGTTGGCGGGATCGACCGGCCTGCAATGGAGTCTGCCATGAGCGCCGAATTATTCACCCTCGCTGAGCTCACCAACCGCGAACTGGGTTACCCCGACCTAACCGAATGCTCCGTGGGCGGTGCAAGTGATGGCAATTTAACCGCGGCTGCCGGAATCCCCACAATCGACGGGATGGGGGCCGTGGGTGACGGAGCCCATGCTGACTTCGAATGGGCTTCTAGCAGCGCGATGCCCCACCGAGCTGAGCTCCTAGCGAAAATGCTAATCAAACTCTTGACCGATCCCCCGAGGACTACAACCAGTAGTCACTCTTAGGTTCCTGCAGTCACCTCTCGAGCCCTGGCAGTCACCTCTCGAGCCCTGGCAGTCACCTCTCGAGCCCTGGCAGTCACCTCTC